>CANQLS010000061.1 GCA_947624765.1 uncultured Clostridia bacterium | reverse complement strand
TCTGTTAGCCCTAAATTTTTCTTTAGATTATCTTTTAGTAAATCCATGTCTACTGTTAGGTCTGTTCCCATAGACCCTGCTACTTCTATTTGTACTTTTTCTTTGGCAGCTGCTCTATCCGTTTTTGTTTTGCTTTCGCTTGCTTTTGTTAGTATTCCATTTTGTCCAGTTAATGTTGCTATACTTACTGCCGCTAATATTAGTAATACTATAATTGTTATTACTAATGCAATTAGTGTAATTCCTTTCTTTTGTTTTTTTAAGTTACTTAATTTCTTCACTTAAATTACCCCTTTCATTTGTTTACTTTTTTGTTTTAATTTGTCTAATTATGGTGCTAGACATATTATTATATTTTTATTCTAACATAAGCATATATTCATTTCAACACATGTAATAGAAACTTCATATAAATGTAATCTAAATGTAATATACAAAAAAGCCATATGTGTTGACATTAAAATATTATCAATTATTTTCTTGTAAAAGCTCAAATTCTTTACTTTTTTTACCTTATATGATAAAATGTAGCAAAAGTAAAAGGAGGTAAAATAAGTGAAAAATGAATTAATTTTAATTTTAGATTTTGGCCGGACAATACAATCAATTAATAGCAAGACGAGTTAGAGAATGCAGTGTTTATTCTGAAGTAGTTCCTTATAATATATCAATTGACAAAATAAAAGAAAAAGCCCCAAAAGGAATTATTTTTACTGGTGGACCTGCTAGTGTTTATGGAGAAGATGCTCCAAAATGTAGCAAAGAAATTTTTGAATTAGGCATACCCGTACTTGGAATTTGTTATGGTATGCAACTTATGACATATTATTTAGGTGGAAATGTTGCAAAAGCAGATAAACGTGAGTATGGAACAACTGATGTAACAATAGACAATTCTTCTTTACTTTTAAAAGAGTTTGGTAATACCAATGGATTTTTAATGAGTCATACAGATTATGTTGAAACACTTCCAACAGGGTTTAAAAATATTGCCTCTACTCCATCTTGTCCAAATGCTGCCATGGAAAATGCAGATAAAAAATTATATGGAATACAGTTCCATCCTGAAGTAAATAATTCAATCAATGGCATACAAGTAATTAAAAACTTTTTGTTTAATATTTGTAATTGCAAAGGAGATTGGATAATTAGTTCTTTTACTCAAGAAACTATTAAAAAGTTAAAAGAAAAAATTGGAAATAAAAAAGCTTTATGTGCATTGTCCTGTGGTGTTGATTCATCAGTAGCTGCTGTTTTACTTTCTAAAGCAATCGGAAAAAATTCAACTTGTATTTTTGTTGACCATGGACTTCTTCGTAAAAATGAAGGAGACGAAGTTGAATCAGTCTTTAGAAATCAGTTTGATATTAATCTTATTAGGGTAAATGCAAAAGATAGATTTTTAGCAAAACTTGCAAATGTAACAGACCCAGAGTCAAAAAGAAAAATTATTGGAGAAGAATTTATTCGCGTTTTTGAAGAAGAAGCCAAAAAGCTTGGTACGGTTGACTTTTTAGTGCAAGGTACTATCTACCCTGACGTAATTGAGAGCGGATTAGGAAAAAGTTCTGTAATAAAAAGCCACCACAATGTTGGCGGACTTCCAGACTATGTTGATTTTAAGGAAATTGTAGAACCATTACGAGATTTATTTAAAGATGAAGTTAGAAAAACTGGCTTAGAATTAGGTATTCCAGAAAACTTGGTTTATAGGCAACCTTTCCCTGGCCCAGGCTTAGCTATTAGAATTATTGGAGATGTTACAGAAGATAAACTTAATATCTTAAAGGAAGCTGATAGCATTTTTAGAGAGGAAATTACTAATAGTGGTCTTTATAAAAGTATTAATCAGTATTTTGCAGTTCTTACAAATTTAAAGTCTGTTGGCGTTATGGGTGATGAAAGAACTTATGATTATACTGTTGCACTTCGCGCTGTTGAGACTACTGATTTTATGACTGGCGTTTGGAGCAAGATTCCTTACGATATTTTAGAAAGGGTTTCTTCTCGTATTGTTAATGAGGTAAATCACGTTAATCGCGTTGTTTATGATATTACTTCTAAACCACCTGCTACTATTGAGTGGGAGTAATTAAGTGTTATTATGATTTTTAAAAGTCTGTAACATTTGTATTAATTATGTTACAGACTTTTATTTATTATCTAATTAATCACTATAAGTTGGTACAACATTACATCCATCAAATGCATCTTCTGCAACATTGATTTCTGACTCTTTATTCTGTATAGTAATACCAGTTAATCCGGTACATCCGAGAAATGCCATGGCTTCTATTGTTGTAACACTTTTTGGAATTATTAACTCTCCTGTTAGGTCTTTCCATCCGTAAAAAATTGTTGCTACCAATTTTCTTTACAGTATTTTCTAAAATTAATGTTGTAAATTTTGGTAATCCATTAAACATCTTTTTTACTTCCTCTATTCCAAGAGTTAAAGTACCACTAAAGGTATTAGTATCATAAAATACTCCTGTTCCAAAATTTTTTACTGTTCCTGGAATCTTCAAGTCTCCTGTAAAAGAATTTGAAGAGAATGCACCATTACCTATAGTTGTTAAACTGTCTGGAATAATTAAATTTCCTGTAAAGTAACAGTTGGAAAAAGCATTAGCTCCTATTTCTTTGATATTTTTTGGTAATACTAATTCGGATTTATTAAAGCCAACAGCACTAAATGTATAAGCACCTATTTTTTCTACTGTATCTTTTAAAATTAATTTATTAAAGTTAGTTCCATTAAAATAATTTACATTACTATTATTTTCAGGATTAGTATCTTTCATTCCAATAGATAACGTTCCATTTAACCCACTACAGCCGTAAAAAACTGATTCTCCTAAAGAAGCAACAGAACTTGAAATATTCAAGTCACCTGTAAAGCCTGTGCAATTCGAAAATGCAGTACGACCAATTTTAGTTACAGTATTTGGAATTTTTAATTTTCCTATAAAGCCTGAACATGAAGAAAAAACATTATTATTTAGTTCTTCTATTCCTTCCGGAATTTTTAATTTTTTCTGTTGTATATAAGTATTATATGGAGAAACAAAAATTGGTATACCAGAACCTAATGCTATTATTTTTTTGCCATCTACATAGTTCGGGATTACTACTGTATCTCCTTCAAATTCCCCACCAATATATTTAATAATTGTATCTCCTTCTTCATTTACTTGCCATACTGAACTTGAACCTTCTATTTTTTCTGGTTCTTTTGGTATTTCACCATTGTCTGTAATTTTTCCATTAGGGGAAACTGTAAAGGTATATCCATCTACTGGTATTGTGATGCTTCCATCATCATTTTCTGTTATATCTCCATCTGTTAGCCCTAAATTTTTCTTTAGATTATCTTTTAGTAAATCCATGTCTACTGTTAGGTCTGTTCCCATAGACCCCGCTACTTCTATTTGTACTTTTTCTTTAGCACCTGCTCTATCTGTTTTTGTTTTGCTTTCACTTGCTTTTGTTAGTATTCCATTTTGCCCAGTTAATGTTGCTATACTTACTGCCGCTAATATTAGTAATACTATTATTGTTATTACTAATGCTATTAGTGTAATTCCCTTTTCTTGTTTGATTAAATCTTTTAATTTCATAATTTCATTTTCTCCCTTGTTTATTTATATTTTTTAATTAGTTACCGTAAGTAGGTGAAACATTACATCCTTCAAATGAGTTGTCGGCTACTTGTGCTCCTGAATTCATTATTTTTATGCTAGTAAATCCAGTACAACTTCCAAATGCTTTGCTACCTATTGAAGTTACACTATTTGGTATTACTAAATCTCCTGTTAATTTTGAACATCCAAAAAAAGCTCCTGATCCTATTGTTTTTACTGTATCTTTTAATATTAATTTTGTAAATTTTAAATTACTAAACATTCCATCTAGAATGTTAGGTACTCCTATTGTTAATGTTCCTTGAAATCCAACACCACTAAATGCTCCCACTTGTAATGTAGTTACACTACTTGGAATAATTAAATCTCCCGTAAATCCTATACATTCACTAAAAGCACCAGCTCCTATTGTTGTTACACTATTAGGTATCACTAAATCTCCTGTTAATCCAGTGCAACTAGCAAAAGCTCCAGGATCTATTGTTTTTACTGTATCTTTTAATATTAATTTGGTAAATTTGAAATTACGAAACATATAGTTTGGAATATTTGGTGCTCCTATTGTTAATGTTCCCTGAAATCTAGTATTACTAAATGCTCCTGATTGTAATGTAGTTACACTATTTGGAATAGTTAAATCTCCTGTTAATCCAGTGCATCCGCTAAAAGCTCCTGACTTTATAGTTGTTACACTATTTGGAATTATTAAATCTCCTATTAAGTTAGTGCAACTAGAGAAAGCTCCAGAACCTATTGTTTTTACTGTATCTTTTAATATTAATTTTTTAAATTTAAAATTTGCAAACATCCCCCCATCTAAAATATCAGGTACCCCTATTGTTAATGTTCCTTGAATTCCATAGGTAGTAAATGCTCCTCCTTGTAATATAGTTACACTACTTGGAATTGTTAAATCTCCTGTAAATCCACTGCAAGAACCAAATGCCCCTGATTTTATAGTTTTTACACCATTGGGAATTATTAAATCTCCTATAAATCCGCTACATTTTACAAATGCATCATTATTTATTTCTTCTATTCCTTCTGAAATTTTTAATTTTTTATGTTGTATATAGTCGGAACTTGACTCAACAAATATTGGAGAAGTACCATCACCTAATACAGTTATTTTTTTGCCATCTACATAGTTTGGAATTACTACTGTATCTCCATCAAATCCACTTCCTATATATTGAATAATTGTATCTCCTGCTTCATTTACTTGCCAATCTAAACTTGAACCTTCAACTTTCTCTGGCTCTTTTGGTACTTCGCCATTGTCTGTAATTTTTCCATTAGGGGAAATTGTAAATGTAAATCCATCTACTGGTATTGTAATACTTCCATCATCATTTTCTGTTATATCTTCATCTGTTAGTCCTAAATTTTTCTTTAAATTATCTTTTAGCAAATCCATATCTACTGCTAGGTCTGTTCCCATAGACCCTGCTACTTCTATTTGTACCTTTTCTTTGGCAGTTGCTCTATCTGTTTTTGTTTTGCTTTCACTTGCTTTTGTTAGTATTCCATTTTGTCCAGTTAATGTTGCTATACTTACTGCCGCTAGTATTAGTAATACTATTATTGTTATTACTAATGCTATTAGCGTAATTCCCTTTGCTTTTTTGGTTACAATTTTTAATCCCCTCATTTTCATTTCTCCCTTGTTTATTTTTATTTATATTTTTAATTAGTTACCGTAAGTAGGTGAAACACTACATCCATTAAACGCTAAGCTGTCTACTTGTGCGTCTGAATTCATTATTTTTATGCTAGTAAACCCAGTACAATTCGAAAATGCATAATCACTTATTGAATTTACACTATTTGGAATAATTAATTCTCCTGTAAGTCCAGTGCAACCTGCAAACGCATAACTACCTATTGAAGTTACACTATTTGGTATAATTAATTCTCCCTTTAAATTAGTCCAAGAAGTAAATACATTTCCTTCTATTGTAACAACAGTATCTTCTAAAATTAACTTTTTAAATTTTGCACTACTAAATACAGAACTAGGTATAATAGAACATCCAATTGTAAGAGTTCCATCGAAATTATTACAATAAGCAAAAGCAGTTTCACCTATTTCTTGTACTGAACTTGGAATAGTTAAATCTCCCGTAAAATTATTACCATAAAAAGCACTTAAACCTATTTTTTTTACACTTGAAGGAATAACCAAATTTCCTTCAAATGAGCAATCACAGAATGCACGTTGACCAATTTCTTCTACCTCATTAGGTAATACTAATTTAGGTTCTAAAAAATGCTGACTTTGAAATGTAGATGATCCGATTATTCTTACGGTATCTTCTAATATAAGGTTTTTAAATCGTATACCAAGAAAATAATTAGGAGCTATTTGGTCACTAGTATTTGTATTAATCATTCCTATAGTCAAAGTTCCATTTAAACCCCTACAATTAGCAAAAGCAGAAGGACCTAATTTAGTAATAGATTTTGATAAATATAAATCTCCTGTAAAATTACCACATTGTGCAAATGCAGAATTTCCAATAATTTCTACAGTATTTGGAATCTCAAGCTTTCCAGAAAATTTATCGGCAAAAAAAGCACTATCTTGAATTTCTTTAACACCCTCAGGAATAGTTAAATTTCCATTGAAGCCAGTACATCCCATAAATGCACCATGACCTATTGTTTTTACAGTATTTGGTATGTCTAAATCTCCTATCAATGTTGAACATCCTATAAAAGCATTATTCCCTATATATTGTATTTCATTTGATATTTTTAACTTTTTATCATTTATTAAGTCTTGCTTATCACTAAATATGCAACTTCCGTTTCCAACTGTTGTAATCATTATATCATTTATGCAATTAGGTATTACAATAGTATCTCCATCAAATCCACTTCCTATGTAAGCAATAATTGTATCTCCGGCTTCATTTACTTGCCAATCTAAACTTGAACCTTCAACTTTCTCTGGCTCTTTTGGTACTTCTCCATTGTCTGTAATTTTTCCATTAGGGGAAACTGTAAATGTATATCCATCTACTGGTATTGTGATGCTTCCATCATCATTTTCTGTTATATCTTCATCTGTTAGCCCTAAATTTTTCTTTAGATTATCTTTTAGTAAATCCATGTCTACTGTTAGGTCTGTTCCCATAGACCCTGCTACTTCTATTTGTACTTTTTCTTTGGCAGCTGCTCTATCCGTTTTTGTTTTGCTTTCGCTTGCTTTTGTTAGTATTCCATTTTGTCCAGTTAATGTTGCTATACTTACTGCCGCTAATATTAGTAATACTATAATTGTTATTACTAATGCAATTAGTGTAATTCCTTTCTTTTGTTTTTTTAAGTTACTTAATTTCTTCACTTAAATTACCCCTTTCATTTGTTTACTTTTTTGTTTTAATTTGTCTAATTATGGTGCTAGACATATTATTATATTTTTATTCTAACATAAGCATATATTCATTTCAACACATGTAATAGAAACTTCATATAAATGTAATCTAAATGTAATATACAAAAAAGCCATATGTGTTGACATTAAAATATTATCAATTATTTTCTTGTAAAAGCTCAAATTCTTTACTTTTTTTACCTTATATGATAAAATGTAGCAAAAGTAAAAGGAGGTAAAATAAGTGAAAAATGAATTAATTTTAATTTTAGATTTTGGCCGGACAATACAATCAATTAATAGCAAGACGAGTTAGAGAATGCAGTGTTTATTCTGAAGTAGTTCCTTATAATATATCAATTGACAAAATAAAAGAAAAAGCCCCAAAAGGAATTATTTTTACTGGTGGACCTGCTAGTGTTTATGGAGAAGATGCTCCAAAATGTAGCAAAGAAATTTTTGAATTAGGCATACCCGTACTTGGAATTTGTTATGGTATGCAACTTATGACATATTATTTAGGTGGAAATGTTGCAAAAGCAGATAAACGTGAGTATGGAACAACTGATGTAACAATAGACAATTCTTCTTTACTTTTAAAAGAGTTTGGTAATACCAATGGATTTTTAATGAGTCATACAGATTATGTTGAAACACTTCCAACAGGGTTTAAAAATATTGCCTCTACTCCATCTTGTCCAAATGCTGCCATGGAAAATGCAGATAAAAAATTATATGGAATACAGTTCCATCCTGAAGTAAATAATTCAATCAATGGCATACAAGTAATTAAAAACTTTTTGTTTAATATTTGTAATTGCAAAGGAGATTGGATAATTAGTTCTTTTACTCAAGAAACTATTAAAAAGTTAAAAGAAAAAATTGGAAATAAAAAAGCTTTATGTGCATTGTCCTGTGGTGTTGATTCATCAGTAGCTGCTGTTTTACTTTCTAAAGCAATCGGAAAAAATTCAACTTGTATTTTTGTTGACCATGGACTTCTTCGTAAAAATGAAGGAGACGAAGTTGAATCAGTCTTTAGAAATCAGTTTGATATTAATCTTATTAGGGTAAATGCAAAAGATAGATTTTTAGCAAAACTTGCAAATGTAACAGACCCAGAGTCAAAAAGAAAAATTATTGGAGAAGAATTTATTCGCGTTTTTGAAGAAGAAGCCAAAAAGCTTGGTACGGTTGACTTTTTAGTGCAAGGTACTATCTACCCTGACGTAATTGAGAGCGGATTAGGAAAAAGTTCTGTAATAAAAAGCCACCACAATGTTGGCGGACTTCCAGACTATGTTGATTTTAAGGAAATTGTAGAACCATTACGAGATTTATTTAAAGATGAAGTTAGAAAAACTGGCTTAGAATTAGGTATTCCAGAAAACTTGGTTTATAGGCAACCTTTCCCTGGCCCAGGCTTAGCTATTAGAATTATTGGAGATGTTACAGAAGATAAACTTAATATCTTAAA
>CANQLS010000060.1 GCA_947624765.1 uncultured Clostridia bacterium | reverse complement strand
CCACATAAGTTTTAAATTTTGAAATATAATCCCAATTTTCTATATTTAAATTTTTTTCTAATTCTTCAAATGTTATATCTTCAATTTTGCTTGCTTGTGGTATTTGGTTATTTTCTTCCATTTCATCTAATACAATGCCAGCAATTAAATCTTCTGCCATTTCCATAGCTTCTTCTAATGTACTACCACACGTAGAATTATTTTGCAAATCTGGAACAAATACAGAATATCCACCTTCTTTTTCTTCATAAAACAAAACTGGATAAATAACTTTCATGTCTATACCCCCTATAATTATAGCATACTACGTATAGTACGTATTGTCGATAGTTTTTTAATATTTTTCCATTTTTTTTAATTTTTATACATATCGCTAAAAAAGATGAAATGATTTTTAACTCACTTCATCTTTTTTATTTTATATTTTATCATTTACAATCATTATATCTCTTCTCTTACTAAAAAGTCTTTGAAGCTGATTAAGATTTCATAGATTCTTACTAAACTTAATTCTTGGTTGCCTGATGGAATTAGCAGATTAATAAAAGTTTCTATATTTTTTCGCTTTGCTTCTTCTTTTAGGTTATATGTTGTAATATCATAAATAATTTCTTTTGCACGATTTAATGTAATATTCTTTTCTGAAGCATCTAGCAAATTAATGTGGTCTGTATTCCACAAATCTTCACGTATAAAGCTCCTCTTTAAATATGTTTTTACCAATACAATAAAATCTCTCTCCGACATAGTTTCATCTGGATTAAAAGTATTATAATATCCTAATGATAAAATACCTTTTTCACACATTTCAATAATGAATTTATAATATTGACCTTCTGTATCTACAACTGGTTTTGATTTATTATCAATATATACTCCCATAATATTTAAACGTCCTAATAAATCTTGAGTTAATGAATAACTACTTAGCATTTCCTGAAAATCTACATTTCGCTCAATTGAAATAGCACAAGCAGCTCCAGCTGATTCTGCGAGAGTCATACCAGTTGGAATAACTCTTGAAGAGCCAGCAGCAATTGAAGTATAAGAACCCGATCTTCCAACAGTTAATAAATTTTTGAACCCCTGAGGAATAATTACACCAAATGGAATATAATACTCATCTGGCGAACCAATTACATATCCCCAATCATATATACTCATTGTTTGCACATCAATCGGATATGATGCCATCGCAATCGCATTATTAAACATAGTAGATTCCAATTCATCTTGCACAGTTAATTTGTACTCTCCAAGAATATGCCTTGTTTCACGTATATATAATTCTGGAGCAACTTCTGAAAGTTTTGCATTTTGAAATCCAGGTATATTCTCAATTAAAAATTCCGCAACATATTCAGCTTCTCTTTTACACTTCTCATAAGCTTCTTCTTTAGCCTGCTCATCTAGCATATTAACATTTAATATTTGCAAAGAATTAATTAAAACACTGCCGTCATCTTGTCTTCCAATATTTAAACCTTTTAAACGCATATGAGTTTGCTTTGGCACATAAGTTTGTGTAATATGTCCAAATCCCCAAACACTATCACCTGTATATCCAGTATTTGGTCTTTGCTCTTCACCAATAACTTTAGTCATAGCATCCCAATCTACGCCAACCATCTTCATAACTAATGTAGCAGACATAGAGCGATTTTTTTCATTTACATCTTCCCAGCCTACAGTATATTTTCCACCTGCCATTACAGTTATATCAGCATCTTGAGTACAATCCATATATGCCTTTGCTATATACTTTTTTCCGTCAATTACTGTATACTCTATATTTCCGTCCTTAGCGCTAACTACAATGTCTTCAACATCATACATTTGTGTAATATTTTCTTCTGCTTCTAACATAGTAACAAAGGCTTGTCTAGCTTTTTCTACATCGAAAGAATCACGATACCCTATTTTTTCATAAAATTCCTCAAAAATACCTTGACTCAATAAAACACCATCTTTATCACGGTTCATATCAATAGTATTTAACATACCATAAGTCATAAGACCGCCTGGACCATCTCTTTTCTCTACTAACAAAACATTAAGTCCATTACGTGCACTAGAAATAGCACCTACAACGCCTTCTGGTTCTGCACCAAAAACAATAACATCATATTCCGCTTCAACTTCTAAATCTTGATATTCATCTTTCGGCTCTACAACATCTTGTACAATAACAGAGTCTGGTTCCTTTTGTGTAGGAATCTTTTCTTCATTTTGGTTATCTATAACTGGAGGTTGAAACACAATATCCCAATTATCCTTTCTTATTTCATAAATGAGCATAGCTGTAAGTGCAACAATAATAACACATAAAATTAAAATAATGGCTGTAGTTTTTTTCATTTTATTATCATTCCTCTCTTGATTGTACAAATCGGGTTGAAAAAATTTTTCAACCTTTTCGTTCTCCCTACCATATCATCATTAACAATATTGCAATCAAAACACCCAAAAAAGCACCAGCAAATACCTCCACAGGCGTATGTCCCAATAACTCAATTAATCTTTCTTGAATATTAATATTTTCGCCTTCATTTTCGATAATTTTATTTAAAACTCTAGCCTGCTTTCCAGCTGCACGTCTAACACCAGCAGCATCATACATAACCACAGCTGACAATACTACTGCTAAAGCAAAAACAGGAGAATCTAATCCTTCTGTAATCGCAATCGTAGTAGCAAGAGATGTCATCAACGCAGAATGAGCACTAGGCATTCCACCAGAACCCCATAATCTTTTAACATTTAGTTTCTTATTTTTTATTAAATCCATAATTACTTTGCAAGATTGCACAATAAACCAAGTAATAATCGGTATCCACAAATGTTCATTCTCCCAAATTGCCATCTTTTGTATTCTCCTCTTCTTTTTCCAAATTAAATTCTTCCTCAGTCACATTTCCATCACTATTCTCAATTAAAATTGTGATTTTCTTTTCCGCTTCTTCCAACATTTTATTGCAATACTGTGATAGTTCCATTCCTTCTTGGAATTTTGTTACTGACTGTTCTAACGTTAAATCTTCTTTTTCTAATTCATCTACTACTTTTTCTAACTCATTCATGGCATCTTCAAACGATTTCATTTATATTTTCCCTCCTATTATCTTTGCCTCTTTCTTTCCATCTTGCAATACAATATTTATACAATCATCTTCATGCAATTCATGCACAGTCCTTAGAATTTTTCCATCTTTGTTCTCTATAATTCCATATCCACGAGAAAGAATTTTTAACGGACTTAATTGATCTAAAATTGCCACTTGCGTTGCAAATTTTCCTTTTACATCTTTTAAATATAATTGTATTTTATTTTGCATTTGTTTTATCTTATTATCTAATAATAATTCTCGTTGTCTAATCCTATCAAGTGGCTCTCTAAAGACTCTTCTATTCATAAGTACCATGTAGCGATTTCTTTGGTCAGATACTTTTTTTCGCAAAAAAAGTGCCAACTTTCTTTGCAACATTTGAAGTTTCCATTTTACCTCATCAATTTGTGGTACTGCTAACTCTCCAGCAGCAGAAGGAGTTGGAGCTCTTAAATCAGCCACAAAATCTGCAATTGTAAAATCAGTTTCATGCCCCACTGCAGATATTACTGGAATTTTCGACTCGAAAATAGCTCTTGCAGTTATTTCTTCATTAAAAGGCCATAAATCTTCCAGCGAGCCTCCGCCTCTTGCTACAATTATTACATCTACATTCTTTGCCTCATTAAAATATTGAATAGCTTTCACAATAGTCTCTGCAGCACCTTTGCCTTGCACAGCCGCAGGATACAATTTTAAATTTACATTTGGAAAACGTCTTGTAGTTACATTAATAATATCACGAATAACCGCTCCTGTTTTAGAAGTAATTACACCAATAGAGCTTGGAAGCATAGGAATTTTCTTTTTATATTTCTCGTCAAAAAGCCCTTCATTCTGTAATTTTTCTTTCAATTTTTCATAAGCCGTATAAAGAGCACCAAGTCCGTCTACTTCCATACCTCTAACATAAATTTGATATACGCCATCTCTTTCAAACACTGCAACGCTACCTAAAACAACAACGCTCATTCCGTCTTCTGGAACAAAGTCTAAATTTCCAGTATAAGATTTGAACATGACACATTTTATCAAAGAATTCTCATCTTTTAATGTGAAATATAAATGACCTGAATAATGATTTTTAAAATTAGAAATTTCTCCTTTAATATAAACATTATTAAGCATTAAATCATTATCAATAACATCTTTAATATAATGATTTAATTCTCCAACCGTCATAGGAGTAGGTCTTTTCATTAATTTTCTCCTCCATTTTCTTTGCTCTTCTTTTGAATTATCTCGGCTAATACACCATTTATAAATGCTGGCGATGTTTCTTCGCTAAAAGTCTTAGCTAGTTCTACTGCTTCATTTACAGAAACCTTATAAGGAATATCATCTCGATATAAAATCTCGTAAATAGCTAAACGCAATATAGCAATATCCACTTTATTTAATCGCTCTATTGTCCAACCTTTTAAATGCTCCTTAATGTAACTGTCCAATTCTTCTTGTTTTTCTCTCACACCATTTATAATTTCTTCCACATATTTATTATCATCAGCATTCATTTCAGCTTTGTTTTCATCTTCATCAGGCAATAATAAATTGGCTAAGTCTTGCATCGTTTCATCATTTTGAAAAGACGTTTCAAAAATAAGTTTAAACGCTACTTCACGTGCGATTTTTCTACTCATAGTTCCCCCTACATTTTATCAATAAAATATTTTAATTTTTCCTTTACTTTCTCTTTATTTTTCTGAAAATAATAACCTAAAAAGCCAAATCCAATAATAATTAATATTGCTAATACAAACTGAGTAACATCAAAAACAACAAATAAAACTCCTATTAAGACACCTATAATGGCACCTACATATTTTTTAAAACCATCCATTCCATTAACCTCCTTTATTCTTCATTTTCTTGTTCAGAAATATCTTCTTTAGACTCTTGTACTTCCGTGTTTTGTTCCTCGACCGTTTTCTCTGGCAATACAACATCTTCTACATTCTTTGTTTCTTGTGTACTAGAAACTCTATCTTTGTTTTTATTTGATTTCTCGTAAATATTCTTTACTCTAATATTAGTACCTAAAACTTTTACACCTATTGTATCGCTAATAACTTTTTCAATTTTCTCTTGTAAATTTTCCGTCAACTCTCTAAGATTTGTATTTACCAAAACTGAAATAACAACGTAAATCTTAATTCCTTTTTTAAACTTTAACATTCTAGCTTGTACATCCTTAATTTCCGAAAAAGTAGAAGCAACCGAACGAACAGTATTATCAACTGTATCTTGTGTAATTTCTACCTGTCCATGAGCAGATTCTACTAATATTGGTGTTTTATCTTTTGATTTAAAATTAGAATTGAAGATTGTTACTTTAAACACTGCAAGTATCACAACAAAGGCTGATATTAAAGTAACTTCTTTTATGTTTTCTGCAAAAACATATTCATCAATAATATCATAAACTCGGTCAGCAGTAACGTATTCTAGGCTTACCATTACTACAGTAATTGCAATAACTAATATAGCAAGTGAAAATAAAAACGAAATAAGTTTATCTAACAACTTCATATTTCTTCTCCCCTTCTTTAGCAAATTAAATTAATTTTCTTGTTCTCCCTCATTTTCTTGTGGTGCTTCATTTTCTGATACTGTAACTTCTTCTTGTTGTTCTTCTTGAGTTTTTTCATCTTCCTGTTTTTCCTCTTTTTTCTGAGGCTTTGGCATATTTACTCCTTGAACATGGATATTTACTTCTAAAACTTTCAATCCAGTCATATTCTCCACTGCTGTTTTTACCTTATTTTGAATTTCCCAAGCAATATCTGGAATTCTGCAACCATATTCAACCGTAACAAATAAATCAATAACAACCTCTTTCTCACCTACTTGAACTTTTACACCTTTAGCGAAATTTTTCTTTCCAAGTATTTCAGAAATTCCACCTACAAAACCACCATTCATACTTGAAACGCCTTTTACTTCTGAAGCTGCCATGCCTGCAATAATAGCTACTACCTCATCAGAAATTTTAATACCATTTACTTCTGCCTCATTAACATCTTGTTTTTCTTGTAAATCTTTTTCCTCTTCCATATAAAAACCTCCCTTATAAAATTTATTATTCTAAAATAATACCTTTACAAATATTCTTTCCTCTTAAACAATCTAAAATTTGCATTCTTCTTGCATTAGGAAATTGAATTTCCGTTATTGCTAAAACACCATCGCCTGTTGCAACTTGTAGTCCAACTTTTGAATCAGAAAGGACTACAGTTCCAGGCGTTTCATTTACTATTTTATCTAATTTATCAACATTCCAAATTTTTACCATCTGACCATCTATAAATGTATATGCACCAGGCATTGGATTTAACCCTCTAATTAAATTTCTAATTTCCGTTGAAGATTTACTCCAATCAATTTTTCCAATTTCTTTTGTAATCATTGGTGCAATTGTATAATCTTCAGATTGCTTTTGTCTTGGAGCAAGTCCATCTGCAATCTTCTCTAACGTTTCCACAATAAGTTTGCCACCAATATTTTTTAATTTCTCATATAATGTACCAAAATTATCATCTTCTTCGATACGAACTTCTTCTTTCAAAATCATATCGCCAGTATCCATACCAACATCCATATACATTGTTGTAATACCAGTATATTCTTCACCATTTATAATAGCCCATTGGATTGGTGCTGCGCCTCTGTATTTTGGAAGTAAAGAGCCATGCACATTAATACAACCATACTTAGGAATTTCTAAGATTTCTTTTGGAAGAATTTGTCCAAAAGCAACTACAACAATCACATCCGGTTTCAATTTACGAATAGTAT
This sequence comes from uncultured Clostridia bacterium, assembly GCA_947624765.1. Taxonomy (GTDB): domain Bacteria; phylum Bacillota; class Clostridia; order TANB77; family UBA1234; genus RGIG4465. The sequence continues at coordinate 1,600 of CANQLS010000060.1, read as the reverse complement.
CTATCATTTCTACATTCTTTCGTATTTTTTCCACCTGATAAACAGGAATATTTTTGCTAATCGCAAACTCCTTAACAGGTGTAGGTTTTAATTGCATACCTCTCCCTGAAGGTCTATCAGGTTGAGAAACAACTGCTAATATTTCATGTCCTGCATCATATATCTTTGAAAGTGATTCAACTGCAAAATCTGGTGTTCCCATAAAAACAATATTCATATATCCTCCTCATCATCTTCAGCATCATACAAATCTGTTGCCCTATCTACAAATAAAATACCATCTAAATGATCAATTTCATGACATAAAACAACTGCCAATAAATCTTTTGCCTTTATTTTTACCTTCTCGCCTTTTTCATTTAATGCTTCTACTACTACTTCTTTTGGTCTTACAACATCACCAAGTTTACCAGGTACACTAAGACAACCTTCCCTACAAACTTGTTCACCTTTTTGCTTTGTAACAACAGGATTAATCAATTTATATGGTCCTTCGCCACCTTCACGACTCAAGTCAATAACAATCGCTCTCTTCAATACACCTACTTGTGGCGCTGCAATACCAATTCCATCATCTGTCTTAATCATTGTTTCATGCATATCATCAAGTAACTGTATAATTTTCTCATCAATTACTTCAATTGGTCTTGATTTCTTTTTTAATAATTCATCACCAATTATTCTAATTTGCCTAACGGCCATTTTTCTTACCTCCAATTATACCATATTATTTGGATTTCTATCAAATCCAAGATAAACATTGCTAAGCTTTCCGCGCCTCAAACTCTTGCAAACATTTTTCCAACTTTTCTATAACATCTCCAGTCATAGATGTTTTTATTAAAACCCTCCATCTATATTGTTTATTAATTTTAGAAATCGGAGCAGGCACAGGAGCATAAGCTTCAAACTCCTTTGCAACAATCTGATAAAAACGATTTGCCTCTATTTTTACCTTCTCCTCATCCTCTCCACTTAAAACACCTATCATTATATCGCAAAAAGGTGGATAATTCAACTTTTCTCTAATAATTATTTCTTTTTCGTAAAAATTCTTATAATCTTGTGATTTAGCAGATAAAATACTAAATTCATCAGGCATATAAGTTTGAATAATCGCACGTCCATGCTTCTTACCTCTTCCAGCTCTACCAACAACTTGTGTCAATAACTGGAAAGTTCTTTCATTAGCGCGATAATCTGATACATGCATTGACGAATCAGCAGCCAAAACACCAACTAAAGTTACATTTTCAAAATCATGTCCTTTTGTAATCATTTGTGTTCCAAGCAAAATATCTATATTTTCATTTTCAAACTTCTCTAATATCATTTCATGTGCATTCTTAGTTCTTGTAGTATCTACGTCCATACGAATAACAGATGCATTAGGAAAATACTTTTTCAATTCACTCTCTATTTTTTGTGTTCCCGTACCAAAATAACGAATATTCTTACTACCACAACAAGGACAAATTTGCACATTTTCCTGTGTTTCCCCGCAATAATGACAAACTAATCTATTTAACGTTAAATGATAAGTCATAGCCACATCACACTTATGACATTTTACCACATATCCACAATCTCTACACATAAC
>CANQLS010000059.1 GCA_947624765.1 uncultured Clostridia bacterium | reverse complement strand
GTATCTATTGGATTTGCACGTATTGCAACGTATAAGTGATGACCTCTATGAGTATGTCAGAAAATAGAGGAAACTGAAAAGGAGGATGCAATATGGGAATCATGCTGGCTATATGTTTTCTCGTGCTCTTCTGCAGTGCGGATGAGGACTGGGCCCAAGTGGTTCGGTGGGCAGTTGGAATTATAGCAGGCGTTCTCATATTGCTTGCTTACTTTAATTCCTGACGAACAATCTTAAGAGCATAAAACCAATTGGTTTTATGCTCTTGCGCATTATATAAGAAACAAAAAATATTTTTGTATGTTATTAGATAACAATTTTACATTAAATAATTTTTGAAAGCATTGTCTGAGAGTGTAGCGGCGCCCAGTGGGCGCCATTTAACACGAACCCAACAAAATCCTTATTTTTAGTGCATAACAACAAATTATACAAAAAGGAAACTTTTTCTTTATGGCGGCCAATGGCCACCGCTACACTCGCACGGACATGGTTTTGAAGAGTTATTTATGATAAAACAATTATCCAGCAATTTTTGTATTTTCATTTTTCTTGTTTTGCTTGCATTTTTATAAGATGATGGTATAATAATATTGTAGTGTTTGAGGACAAAGTAAAATATTGAATTCTAAAAGAGAAGATTTGTCATGGGCTGAAAGCAAATCTAAGATATATATATTTGAAAAACTACCCTCGGAAAATAACACCGGTAGTTCCGTTATAGCTATAATTAAGTAAAATTTAGGATGGAACCGTGAACTTATCACTCCTAATATCTGTTTAAAGCAGATATTAGGAGTTTTAATATTTTTAAGGAGGAATAAACATGATTAAAATCACATTAAAAGATGGCTCTGTTATGGAGCAAGAAAATGGAATTTCAATTTATGAAGTTGCTAAAAAAATTAGTGAAAGGTTGGCAAAGAGTGCTACTTCTGCATTATTAAATGGTGAAGTTGTTGATTTGAGAACAACTTTAGATAAAGACTGTAATCTTCAAATTTTGACTTTTGATGATCCTGAGGGAAAAGGTGCTTATCGTCATACAACATCACATATTATGGCACAAGCAATTAAAAGATTATTTCCAAATGCTAAATTAGCCATTGGTCCTTCTATTGAAAATGGTTTTTATTATGATATTGATATTGACGGAACATTTTCTACAGAAGATTTAATTAAAATCGAAGAAGAAATGGAGAAAATATGTAAAGAAGATTTCCAAATTGAAAGATTTGTATTGCCGAGAGATGAAGCTATTAAATTAATGAAAGAAAGAGAAGAACCTTATAAAGTTGAATTAATTGAAGATTTGCCGGAAGATGAAGAGATTTCTTTTTACAAACAAGGAGAATATGTTGATTTATGTGCAGGTCCTCATTTAATGAATACTGGATTAGTAAAGGCATTTAAGTTAACTTCTTCTTCAGGTGCTTATTGGAGAGGTAGCGAAAAAAATAAAATGTTACAAAGAATTTATGGAACTGCGTTCCCAAAAAAAGCTGATTTAGATGCTTATTTAGAGCAAATTGAAGAAGCAAAAAAGAGAGATCATAGAAAGTTAGGTGCCGAACTAGATCTATTTACATTTATGGAAGAAGGTCCTGGTTTCCCATTTTTCTTACCAAAGGGTATGGTTTTACGTAATATTTTGGAAGATTATTGGAGAAAAATTCATGTTAAAAATGGTTATGTAGAAATTAAAACTCCAATCATGTTAAATCAATCTTTATGGCATCAATCAGGCCATTGGGACCATTACAAAGATAATATGTATACTACTGTAATTGATGATGTAGATTTTGCATTAAAGCCAATGAACTGCCCTGGCGGTATGCTTGTATATAGGAGAACATTACATTCTTATAAAGATTTACCAATTCGTATGGGTGAGTTAGGATTAGTACACCGTCATGAAAAATCTGGCCAATTAAATGGCTTATTCCGCGTTAGATGTTTTACACAAGATGATGCACATATTTTCTGCTTACCAGAACAAATTGAATCTGAAATTATTACATTAATGAAATTAATTGATGAAGTATATCATTTATTTGGTTTTGAATATACTGTAGAATTATCAACTAGACCAGAAGATTCTATGGGTAGTGATGAGCAATGGGAAATTGCTACTAATGCTTTGAAAAAAGCATTGGAAATACAAAATATGCCATATGTTATTAATGAGGGCGATGGTGCATTTTATGGACCAAAGATTGATTTTCATATTAAAGATTGTATTGGAAGGACATGGCAATGTGGAACTATTCAACTTGATTTCCAAATGCCAGAAAGATTTGATTTGACTTATGTTGGCGAAGATGGCGAGAAGCACAGACCTGTTATGCTACACCGTGTTGTATTTGGTAGTATTGAAAGATTTATTGGTATTATTACTGAACATTTTGCTGGTGCCTTTCCAGCTTGGCTTGCTCCAGTACAAGTAAAAATATTACCAATTTCAGAGGAGAAACATGGAGAGTATGCAAGAAAATTGAAACAAGGATTAACTGATGCAGGTTTCCGTGTTGAACTAGACGATAGAAATGAAAAGATAGGTTATAAGATTAGAGAAGCACAAGCACAAAAAATTCCATATATGTTAGTAGTTGGAGATAAAGAAGTTGAAGCAAATACAGTTGGAGTAAGAGCGAGAAAAGAAGGAGATTTAGGTGCTATGTCTGTAGAAGAATTCAAAAATAAATTACATGAAGAAGTAGAAAGCAAACAACGATAAGGAATGGGGAAATATAGTGAATAGTTGCGTATGTTCTGGTTTTGCACCATTACAGTAGCTATTCACTATTTTTGTTATATAATTGTGAATGAGCAATTAAAATTTTCACTATTTATTATTAACTAGGAGTGTAGCGGCGGCCATTGGCCGCCATAAAGAGAAGAATATTTTCTGTTATATATTTTGTTGTATTCAGTCTAAATGGCGGCCAATGGCCGCCGCTACACATGCATACATGATTATAGAATAAAATAATTTTTCAAATCAAAAATCTTTGATTTTTGGATTTCTTGTATTAGATATGACGCATTAATTATTTAATTCTTATATTTTTTTAATTTATTAATGCTTTGAAAAATATTGGCAGGCAAGCGTTTGCAAACAAAAAACTCGAATTTTGTCAAATGTTGCGATGAAAAGTTCTTGAATTTTCTTGTAGTAAATAAAATAATAAGAATATGTCTGTTACAAAAGAAAAGGGGAGGAATCTAAATGAAAAAGCAATTTCGAGGGTCTGCCGTTCTCGAATTAGAAAACGACAGTGGCATCATGAAGTTAGATTATTATTTGTTGGAGGAAGATAAGAAATTTGAAGAGCAAAATAATTTAATGAAAACTTATGGTATTGAAATAGTAAAATGTGATGATGAAAGAGAAGTAGTAAGAGATATTACAGTTAATAAAGATGAAGCTAATATATTAGTTGAAAAATTAAGGGAACTTGGGGTTACTCCCATGCATTTATATGACGTATTGGAAAATTTTATTTAAAATTTGTTTGCAAAATACTTTCCATATAGTATAATGTGGTGCGAGGGAGGTGCTGTTATGATAACAGATTCATTACAAGTAGTGGATGAAGAGGTATATGAAGCTATACAAAAAGAAAAAAGAAGGCAAAATGATAAGATAGAATTGATAGCCTCTGAAAATTTTACCAGTAAAGCAGTTATGGAGGCAATGGGAAGTGTACTTACTAATAAATATGCAGAAGGCTATCCAGATAAAAGGTATTATGGCGGATGTGAGAATGTAGATGTTGTTGAAAAACTAGCTATTGAGAGGGCGAAGAAAATTTTTCATGCAGAACATGCAAATGTGCAACCACATTCTGGTTCGCAAGCTAATATTGCAGTATATTTTAGCATATTAGAACCTGGTGATACTATATTAGGAATGAATTTAGCTCATGGCGGTCATCTTACGCATGGTAGTCCAGTTAATTATAGTGGAAAGACATATCATATTGTCCCTTATGGAGTAGATGAAAAAGAAGAACGTATCGATTATGATGAATTAGAAAGACTTGCTATAGAAAACAAACCAAAACTGATAGTTGCAGGAGCAAGTGCTTATCCTCGCGAAATTGATTTTTCAAAATTTAGAGCTGTTGCTGATAAAGTTGGTGCTTATCTTATGGTTGATATGGCACATATTGCAGGCTTAATTGCAGCTGGGTTGCATCAAAATCCAGTTGAATATGCAGATTTTGTTACAAGCACCACTCATAAAACACTAAGGGGCCCAAGAGGCGGATTAATATTGTGCAAGGAAAAATATGCAAAAGCAATAGATAAAGCTATTTTCCCAGGCACGCAAGGTGGACCTTTAATGCACGTAATTGCAGGAAAAGCAGTATGCTTTAAAGAAGCATTAACAGAAGAATTTAAAGATTATCAAAAACAAATTGTAAAAAATGCTAAAGTGCTTGCAAATACTTTAACAGATTTAGGATTCAGATTAGTTTCTGGCGGAACAGATAATCATTTGATATTAATTAATTTGTCAAATAAAGGTATTACTGGTAAAGATGCAGAGCATAAATTGGATGAAGTTGGTATTACAGTAAATAAAAATGCAGTACCATTTGATACGGAAAAACCTAATGTAACTAGCGGAATTCGTATTGGAACTCCAGCCGTTACAACAAGAGGAATGAAAGAAGACGATATGATTGAAATTGCACATTTGATTGATTTAACATTAAAAGGTAACAGCGAAGAAGTTAGTAAGCGAGTTAAAATTTTGTGTGATAAATATCCATTGTATTAAAACATTAATGAAAAGTGAATGACAAAGGAGAATGAATACAAATGACAGATTATTTAGTAATTGTTGAGTCGCCTGCCAAGGCAACAACAATCAAAAAAATATTAGGTAGTAAATATAAAATTGAGGCATCAATGGGACACATTAGAGATTTACCTAAATCGCAATTAGGAGTGGATGTTGAAAATAATTTTGAACCGAAATATATTAATATTAGAGGAAAGGCAGAGTTAATTAAAAAATTAAAAAAAGAAGCACAAAACGCTACAAAAGTATATTTGGCAACTGACCCTGATCGTGAGGGAGAAGCAATTGCTTGGCATTTAGCTTACTTGTTAAATATCGATGAAAATTCAGAATGTAGAATTACATTTAATGAAATTACAAAACAAGGAATTCAAACTGCAATTAAAAATCCTAGAAAATTGGATAAAGATTTGATTGATGCACAACAAGCAAGAAGAGTATTAGATAGAATTGTTGGATATAAAATTAGTCCATTACTATGGAAGAAAGTAAGGAAAGGCTTGTCAGCGGGAAGAGTGCAGTCTGTAGCAGTGAGAATTATTGTTGATCGTGAAAATGAAATCGAAAAGTTTGTGCCAGAAGAATATTGGTCTTTAGATGTAGATTTAAAAGATAAAAAATCTAAAAAAAATATAAAGGCTAGACTTGCTACATATCAAGATAAAAAATTAGAAGTTACATCAGAAGAACAAATGAATAAAATTGTAGCGGAATTAGAGAAAGAAAGATATGTAGTACAAGATATAAAAATAGGTGAAAAGAAGCGAAATCCTGCACCACCATTTACAACAAGTACAATGCAACAGGAAGCATCTAGAAAACTTGGCTTTACAATTAAAAAGACTATGTCTGTTGCTCAAGGACTTTATGAAGAAGGATTTATCACATATATGAGAACTGACTCTACAAGAATATCAGAAGAAGCAAGAGCAATGGCGAAAGAGCAAATAATTTCTGCGTATGGAAAAGAATATTATGAGAATAGATATTATAAAGCAAAGAAAGATGCACAAGATGCACATGAAGCTATTCGTCCTACGTATATTCAAAATTTGCCAGAAGAGATAAAAGCAAGAGTATCAACTGACCAATATAAACTTTATAAATTAATTTATGAAAGATTTATAGCTTCACAAATGGCATCTGCTATTTATGACACTATGGCGGTTGATATATCAGCTGGAATGTATGGATTAAAGGTAAATGGTTCTAAAATAAAATTTAGTGGTTTTATGAAAGTATATGTTGAAGGAAATGACGATAACTTAGTAGAAAAAGATGTTATATTACCACCATTAGAAAAAGGCGAAGAACTACAATTTGTTAATTTATTTCCAGAGCAACACTTTACTGAGCCACCAGCAAGATATACAGAAGCAAGTTTAGTAAAAGCATTAGAAGAAAGAGGCATAGGCAGACCAAGTACATACGCTCCTACGATAACTACTATATTAGATAGACATTATATTGAAAGAGAAAAGAAAGCATTATATCCAACTGAACTTGGAAGAGTTGTTGATAATTTACTTCGAGAGAATTTTAAAGATATTGTAGATGTGGAATTTACCGCACAAATGGAAGAAGAATTAGATAAAATTGGAGATGGAAAAATTGCTTGGAAAAAAGTTGTTTCAGATTTCTATAAACCATTTTCAGAAAACTTAGAACAAGTAGAAGATAAAATTGGAAAAGTTGAATTGAAAGATGAGGTAACGGATGTTCCTTGTGAAAAATGCGGAAGAATGATGGTTATAAAAATGGGCAGGTATGGCAAGTTCATGGCGTGCCCTGGGTTCCCAGAATGCAGAAATATTAAACCAATTGTGCAAAAGTTAGACATTAAATGTCCAAAATGCGGTGGAGATATTCTTGTGCGTAAAAGTAAGCGTGGTAAAAAATATTACATTTGTGAAAACAATCCAGCCTCTTGTGATTTTATTGCTTGGAATGGACCAGACAAAAATGGTGTGATAACACCTGCAAATGTTGATGGCGAAAAGAAGACAAAGACAACAAAATCAAAAACATCAAAAGCCAAGAAAACAACTAAAACAAAAAAATCTTAATTTAAAAAAACGTATGAATGTGGCATTCATACGTTTTTTCACATCTTTCGTTTTTATGAATAAAATAAAATGAGAGGATGTGATACAAATGGTATTTCCATTGATAGCACCGAGCATAACTTCTCTTTATGCAATTAAAAGAACTGCTGGAAAAGTGCATACTGGGTTAGATATGATTTCTCTTAAAGGTGATAAAAATGTAAAAGCTATTGTAGATGGAGTTGTACGAGCAGTCATAACGGGAACAACAGGATTTGGAAATTATATTAGTATAGAGCAGAAAGATGGGATAAGAGCATTATATTGCCATTTGGAAAGCTTTAAAGTAAAAGTAGGCGATGTAATAAAAGCAGGAGATATTATTGGAATAGAGGGTATGACAGGAAATGCAACTGGTGTACATCTTCATTTAGAATTACGAAAATCCCCCTATAAAAGTTCAGACCATATTAGCCCAGCAGAATATTTAGGAATAGCTAACAAACTAGGACCTGTGCAGGAGGTGGTAAATGTGCCAGAGTTTAGCAACGCTGAAGAATCATTAGATTATTTAATAGAAAGAAAAAGGATTTTAGATGCAGAATATTGGAAATCAGCTTTGAAAATTGTTAATGATTTAGATTGGGTTTTCATTAAGTGGGCAAATGATGTTGCTAATATAGACGATTAAGCAGTTTGGAAAAATACTCCCTTTTCAGAAAACATTTCCGGGTTAAGAACTCAAAAAACATATTATACTAAAATTTTTGAAAAGGGAGGAATAACAACTTTGGAAACGACAAATATTTCATCTATTCTATATCTTTTGCGTGTGAAAAGTTAAAAATAATTAGTTTTTGTGCGATGAAAACGCATTGCAAAACAGCTGAATTTGTGATATTATACAAGCTATAAAGGAGGAAACAAATATGAGAAATTTTTGGAAAATGTCTATAGCTTGTGGAATATTACTTGGAGGAATATGTATTTTGTCAGGTTGTGATTTTGGTACACCTGTAATGGACAACCTACCTGAAGATTATAACGAAGAACAAAAAATAGAAAATAATAATGTAGAAGAAAATAAAGAAGTAATTGTTTCAACAAACGAATCACTTATATTTACAGATGAAGCTGGAGATAGCACAATGACATTTTTATTTGAAGGTCAAGAATTAAAAAAAGTAGAATGGATAATTGAAACGGGCGATGTAGAAGTTGCAAAGCAATTAAGCGAAACATATCAAGAAGAAGAATATACATCATTATATCAAGTAGCAGTTGAAGATACGAAAGTATTTTTAACTTATACAGAAGAATATGTTAATGACACATTTGCTGGCATGACAAAGGAACAAATAGAACTAGCATTGGAAGCAGATGGATATTTGATTAAAAGCGATGCTGAAGTTTAAAACAATTAAATAATATTTGCAATAGGAGAGTTATATAATTGATAGTTTATCGTCAATTATTTAACTCTCCTATATTTATTGTTAGCATAAAACATTTCAATAAGCCTAAATTTATGTTCTAAATAATTATTGATATATAAATCACAGTCATCTACTTCAATTTTTTTTAATCAATACATTTCTTAAGAATTTTAATTTTGTCTTCTTCTGTTACATCAACCCAGTTAAATATATTTGGAAATTCAT
>CANQLS010000058.1 GCA_947624765.1 uncultured Clostridia bacterium | reverse complement strand
AAAACCAATTCTTGAAGGCGGTTCGCAAAGTTCTAGTGTTAGTGGTAGCGGCTTAACATATCGTATGACCACGGCATCTTCTGGAAGATATATTTTTCGTGTATATGTAGGTGGCAAATTAGTGGGCGGAGCAAGAAGGTATAGAAATGGAAGTTCTGGTGGAGATGATGCTCCAACAGTGCCTAAGCCAGGTATTTTAAATATTAAACATATTAATAAAGATAATGGTGAGGAAATTATTGATAAAGAATATACAAAAAGTGTTACAAGAGAGAAAAATGGAAATATAGTATTTTCACTTCCAGTAGGTCAGGGCAAATATGGAACACTTACGAATGTATCTTATAAAATAGGCAATGAGAAAGAAATAGTTAAGCAAGACACAAGTCAATATATTGTTACAGTGCCTTATGGCAGTGATGATACTACTATTACATTTTATTATTCGGCTCCGTCTTTAAAAATAAAGCATGTTATAGAGAGCACAGGTCAAGAAATTATTGATAAAGAATATACGAAAAATGTACTTATGGTTAATCCTAACACTTTAGCATTTTCATTAGATCTAGTTAATAAATATCCTATTCTTGAATTAACTGGCTATTCTTTAGATGGTGTTCGTACAAATATAGAAAGCAAAGAACAATATATTGTAAATGTTCCTTGGACAGGTGGTAGCAGAAACATTATATTCTATTATAAATATGCTGATGTTAATGTAAAAGTAAGTGTAAAGCATGTTGATATTAGCACAGGTAATTTAATGAGTGGAACAACAGAAACGATTTATCAAAGTGATAAAATACCAACATCAGTTAGTTCATTAGATTTATCTAAGTATCCTAATTATGAAAATATGGGAGTATATATGGATGGAGCATATACGAAAAAATCAGGTGTAACATCTTATCAAATGGCAGTTGATATTAGTAAAATTAATTATTCAAGAACATATTGCGTTATTTTTTACTATTCTCCAAAAGATGGTGATGGAGATACTTTTAAACATGAAGTTATGAATGCTATACCAGGTGATTTATCACCAGATGAAGTTGCAAAGATTGCTTCTAACGTTATTGGAAATGAAATTTATGATGTTTTAAATAGTATACCAACTAGCGAAAATGTATATGCGAATGTAAAAGTATACAATTATCTTTTCCGTTATGCATTTAATAGAGTTACTGATGTATCTACTTCAAAAATTACTTTTGTACAGCCATATTTGTGCAATGGAACTGAAACAAAAGTAATAACAACTTATGAAATTCCGATTATGGCACAATATTATAAATTAGCATACTTAGAAATTTATAATGTTGAAAGTGCAACATTAGTAAATAGGGTATTACCAGGAGGCAGTGTAGTATTAACTCCAAGTTCTAGCACGATGCCTACCGTTATTTATGAAGCACCAGATTCATATGTTAAAGGTGGTGCAACAGATAAAACTATAACGTTACCTACTTTAGAAATTTCAGATATGAAGTTTGCTAAAAGTGTTGTAGGAAGTACAGAATATGCTACTTATGAAGCTGAAGCTAATGTTTCTGTTAGAAATGATACATTAATTATTGAGGGAAAAGTTGTAACCGATAGTGAATGGAAAACAAATTCTACTAACGTTCCAAATAAAATTATGCCATCAATTATGAAGGCAAATATTTTATATAAAACAGGTTTAACTATCACAGATGAAATATCAAATGGAAAATATGATAGCACCGGAGATGTAACTTATGCAAAAGGTAAAAATATAAATGGTACATCACCAGAAAAGGTATCTGCAACTTTAATTCCAAATTCTGTTATAGTTCATACACCAGTTGTTAATCAAACGACTATTAAAAATGATGAAGCAGAAAAAAATAATCAAAAGTTAGGAAATGCAGCACTTTCTGGAAGTGGTGTGCAGGCAAAAGTTTTAGTGTTAGATAAAACATTTCAAGTTATCATTCCAAATAATGGAACACATAAAAATGCGAAAGGATATGGTAGTAGAGTGTACAATGCTTTTCAAGGGGTAGATGGTACTTCTTATGCAAAAAGTAAGCAAGTAAAATTTCCATTTGATGTATTTTATATAAAAAATAATCAAAAGATATTTATTCCTAAAAACACATGGTATGACTTGTCTTCAACAGAAACAACATTTGAATTTTTATTACCAGTATGGGTAAAAGAAGGTGCTTATGATGAGAATGATAATGAATATTTTGTTGAAACACGAGTAGTTGCTGAAAATTATCATGCAGATATGAATAATATAATATCAAACGAAAATATGAATGGAGATATAAATAGCTATGCAGCTACAAAAAGGATTTTTGTAGAAGTTGTAGGTAGATTATATGATTTTACTATAACAGGTACAAATGATCCTCTTGGAAATTATTAAATGAATTGAAAGTATTAAATCAACCAATAGGACAAAGCGGTCAAAATGTAAATAGTGCATACAAATATGCTTTAAAACTAGGTTATTCTGCAGCTTTTGATATTAAAACAAAAGGAACAAAAAGTGATAGTATTACAATGACACCAATTGCATTTTGGTATGTGGACAAGACAACTAATGCAGTGCAAGAAGTAGACTTATATTATCATTCTATTGCAGAACGATTTATCAAAATTAAATCTGAGAATGATAAATCTATTATTAATGCGAATATTAGTAGTTCTATTAGAAATGTACCTGCATCTGAAAGAAAAGATAGTTTAAGAATTTTGGGTAATCGATACAATTACACAATTGATAATCGAATTGGAACGTTTTCAAAAATAACTTTGCCAATGGCATTAAGAATGTCTTACAATAATATTTCAAACTATTTAGCACAAAACTTTTATGGAACTACAGACTACTCTAATTTCTTATCAACATTGACTAGAGGAAATGTAAATGAAGACGATGTAATTCATCCAATTGGTCATTGGTATGGTGAATATCGTTTACCATCTAGTACATTGGCTGTGCCGAAAGGAGAAGTAGCAGACGCTAATAGTAATTTCTTAAAAAACGGTTATATTATTGTACAATTTGATATTCAAAGTAATTATCAAGATTGGGCATATTTATCTTATAATAAGCCAGACGGAAACACTCAATGGCAAAAAGAAGAAATGAATAGCACAATTACATTACCAAATGGAAATACAGTAACGCTTAGCGGACCAGGAAATGTAATAATATATGAAGCAGGGTTAAAAGCAAATAATGATTATGAATCAACAGGCACACATTAATATTACAATAAGATTAAAAGTTTATTACAAAATCATTACAAATATTGAAATTTATATTTATCACTTGTACAATATGGATAAAGGAAGGGGAAAGGAATGAAAAAAAGACTTATTATATTCATGTTAATATTGGTTATGCTTTCTGCAAATTCCGCATCACTAGCATGGGTTGACCTTTTCCCAGATTTGAACATACAACAATTTGATGAAAAAGGTCGTCCAATTCGCGACAAAGAAACAAAAGAATATGTATATGAAGACCATTGGGCTACTAAAGAAATTGTGAAATCTACAAAGATAGGGTTGATTGTTGGATATCATCAAGAAGATGGAAGTTATGTCTTTAAACCTGAACAAGCGATTACAAGAGCGGAATTCATAAAGATGGCAATGGTACTATCAACAAATAGAACGTTTGATTTTGAAACTATACCAGCAGATATAGAACATTGGGCTGGCTCGTATGTAAAAGTAGCAGAAATGCAAAATGTTATAGAAAAAGGAAAATACAATGCGAAAACTTTAGATGAACCAATTACTAGAATTGAAATGATTTGTATTCTTTCGAAAATTCAGATTAATATGAAAGGCGTAGAACAAAATAGACAGGGACAACTTCAATATACTGATATCAATCTTTTAACAGAAGAGGAAAAAGCCTTATTATTACATGCTGCTAAGTACGAATTAATTAATAATATGTTGGAAACAACAACTTTTGAACCGAACAAAAACTTAACTCGTGCAGAAGCAACAGTAGCAATTATGAGGATTTATTAGGCACATATGAAAAACTTTTTTGAAAGTACGTAAGAAATTTTAATGTACGAAAGATATAAAAAATACAAAAGAGTAATAACGTATAGATGGAGGCATAGATTTATTATAAAGATCTATGCCTCCATCTATTAATATTTTCTTTCTTAAAAAATATTGAAATATATTATAAGTTAAGATAAAATAATATTAATGTATTGGAGAATAGCTTTTTTCATATAAATGACATGAGGAGGATTTTATATGAAAGTTGTTGGAAGATGCTTGCTTATTATTATTGGAACGCTAGTTGGAGCAGGCTTTGCATCTGGCCAGGAGATTGCTATTTTTTTTAATCGATTTGGCGATTATGGTTGGTATGGTAGTTTTTTCTCTAGTGCATTTTTTGGATTAATTATTTTATTTGTTTTAAAAAATGTAAGTAAAAAAAATTATGAAACATTAATGATGCGTTTTTCATTACTTAGATGGATTAATGAAATTTTTTTGCTTATTAGTTTTTGCGTTATGATAGCTGGCGTAAGTGCTTTTTTTGAACAACAATTGAAATTACCTTATTGGATAGGTTCAATGATAGCAACTTCAATTTGTTATTTAGTATTTTCTTATAGATATAAAGGGCTAGAAGTTTTTAATATTATATTAGTCCCATGTATTATATTAGGAATTTTGGTTATAGGATTAGGAACTTATTCACCAGATGCGATGCAAGATATTAGATACACACTTCCAAAGATGTTTACAAATAGTTGGTTTTTATCCAGCATTTTATATGTAGGCTATAATTCACTTATGCTAATTCCTATCTTAATAACATTTCATGATGAAGATTTAAAAAACTCGCAAAAATATTATATTGCATTTTTGTCTTTTGCAGTTTTTACTATTTTAGGATTTTTATTAGTGAGAGTTATGCGAATATATTTTCCGCAAATTTTAGTGTTTGAATTACCAACTTTAAAATTAGCCGAACAAATAGGAACTATTGCAAAGTCATTATATAGTTTTATTATCTTGTTTTCGATTTTTACAACTGCTATTTCGTGTGGATATTCTTTTTTGAAAATGCAGGAAGCAAAATATGAAAAGAAAGCATTTATTTTATGCATCATAGCTATTTTTCTTTCAAAAATTGGATTTTCAAAATTAGTTAGTAGTATGTTTCCTATCTTTGGATATTTTGGAATATTTCAAATTATAGTGATTATATATTTAATGTTAAAAGAGAGGAGAAACAAATGACAAAGGGCAAGTTCATTTTGATTGTCGTATTTATGATTGTTTTATTTAGTACAGTTATTTATTTGAATTATGATAAAATTGAAAACTTTATTAATAATAAACAGTGGGAATTAGTAGATTCAATTGCAACTATTTTCCCGGATAAATATCTTGCTACAGCTAGTATGGGAAAAGATTTAATTGTGGTTGAAAGTGATAAAGTTTCTGGATACACTAATTCTAATGTAAAAACATTTAGTATAGATACTACTTTTAAATCTGTAATTTTAGATGATGAGCAAGAATATTGCGTAATTGGTGAAGATGGCGGAAGTAAATTAATTTTATTAGCTGATGAAAAAAAGTTATGGGAGTTTGATACAACTGGAGAATTATTAAGTGTTTCAGTTAATAAAAATGGTTATGTGGCTTGCATATATGCTAAAAATGGTTATAAATCGCTGATTAAAGTTTTAAAACCATCTGGAGAAGAAATGTTTACAAATTATTTCGCCTCTACTTATGCTGTAGATGCAGAAATATCTAATGATAATAAGTATGTGGCTATTGCAGAAGCTAATGTAGAAGGTATAAATGTTGAATCTGATATTAAAATTATTGATATGAATAATGTACAAGCTGAAGCAATAGAAACGATTAAGCTTGAAAATAATACGCTATTATTAGATATAGAATATACTGATAAAAATGAATTATTAATTTTAAGTGATAAAAAAATTGAAAAGTTAAATGCTAATAAAGAGAAAGAAACTATAAAAGAATATAAACCAACTGAAGTTTCACATGTTACAATAGAAAATAGAGCAAATGCAATTTTAGTAGAAAAGAAGGATACTGGTATTTTTAGCACTGAATATATTTTGAAAATACAAAATAATGCTACAGATGAAGCAAAAGAATATATACTAGAAAGTGCACCAAAACAAATCTATGCAAAGAATAAAACAATTGCCATTGATATGGGAAATGAAATTTTATTTTTAAATACTAATGCAAAGTTGATGAAAAGATGTCGATTAGGGGGCCAAGTAAAGGAAATTAGATTATATGATAACGGAAATATGGCATCGTTAGTATTTCGTGATAGGATTGAAATTATTAAATTGTAGGTGATGAAAATGTTTAATTTTGCAGATTTTATAGGAATTATATTAATTTTAATTACAACATTCGTTGGGTATAAAAGAGGTTTTGTTAAAACTGCGTTTGGAATGCTTTCATTCATTATTGCTATTATTCTTTCTGTAACACTATATAAAAGTGTTGCTATGAAATTGGCAGAAAATACAGGCATGGACGAATGGATATATCAAGCAATTGTTGGTCAACATGATGATGAAAACGAAGAAATAAATAAAGAAGAAATATATATAGATAATGAAGAAGCAGAAGAAGATAAATCACAAAATGCTTTACAAAACGCTTTAGCTAATTTACCAGATAATATAAAAGAAAAATTTGGATTAGAAGAAATGCAAGAAGAAGCAAAAGAAGTTATTGCCGAAAAAGTAACTGAAATTGCTCTATATTTAGTAAGTTTTATTTTAATATATGTATTAACAAGAATTACTTTAGCCATCCTATGTTTTGTACTAGACAAAATTATGAAAATTCCAGTATTAAAGCAATTAAATGAAGTTTTAGGGCTTTTATTAGGAATTTTGCAAGGACTATTTGAAATATATTTTGTATTAGCTATTATTACTTTTCTAGCATCAGTATTTGATATGGAAGCATTCATAGCATACATTAAAGCATCTGCAATAATTGGTACACTTTATGAAAATAATTTTATAATTTCTTTATTATTCTGAAACAAAATTTTGTTGTAATATGTCAAATAGTTTGGTATAATACTACATATGTCGAAAAAAGGAGAATATAAATTCATGAATGTATTGAAAAAATTAGTGAAAGTAATATTGAGAATTATATTAGTTTTAGTTATAGTTATTGCTATTAGTGGGTTAGGAGTTTTTGGAGCCGTAAAATATTTAAGATGGAAAGCAGGTAATGAGGAAATTGTTGACGAACATGGCAATGTTACAGTTATACCTGAAAAAAAGTTGGAGCCAAATGTAACTTGCTTATTTATGGGAGTTAATGGAGCACTAACAGATTTCATTATGCTTGGACAGTATAATCCAAACACAAGAGAAGTAGATTTATTATCAATTCCTCGTGATACTAAAGTAGAGGGAACAGTTGATGGTAAAATTAACTCAGCGTATGCCGGTAAATATCCTGAAAGAAGCATAGCAAGAGTAGAAGATGTTACAGGTATTAAAGCAGAGTACTATGTAATTTTTAATACAAAATTATTAAGAGAAGTTGTAGATGAAATTGGTGGAGTTACTGTAGATGTACCTATTAATATGAACTATGATGATCCTTATCAAAATTTGTATATTCACTTAAAAAAAGGAACACAAACCTTAACTGGTTCACAAGCAGAACAATTTTGCAGATTTAGAAAAAATAATAATGGTACAGGTTATGCAAATGGCGATGTTGGAAGAGTAGCGGCTCAACAAGAATTTATTAAGGCTTTAATTAATCGTGTATTAGAACCACAAAACTTATTAAAAGTAAATAAATTGATAAATCTCGTAATTGATAATACAAAAACTAATATTACATGGGATATAGCTAAAAATTATATTGATGATGTAGCAACATTCCGTACAGATAGGATTGATATTGCTACTATACCTGGTGCAGGTGGATATGCATCTAATGGTTTATCGTATTTCTTCTATGACGAAGAAAAAACAAAAGATTTAGTTCAAGAAATGTTTTTCAAAAATACCGAACCTGATGAAAGTGATGAAGAAAATATACCTGTTAATTCAGATATACCTGAAGAAGATGAAAATGGCAACACTACTGATAAAATTAGAATTGAAGTTTTGAATGCAGGAACAAGCAGTAGTAATTTCACAGGTGTTGTAGAGAAGTTAAATAACAATGGATATTTTGTTTCAAAAGTTGGTAACTATGAAAGTACAGAAACAGAATATTCAAGAGTAATTACACACGATATAAAAGATAATACATTAGTTGAAATAAAAACATTGTTGGGTATTTCTAAAGACGAAGAGATTGCAGATAGTTCATCAAATGTAGATTATACTGTTATTTTAGGACCACAATATATATTAGATTAAAATTAGGCGACCATATATAATAACATGGTCGCTTTTAAAAAACTTATTAATATAATTTCCATTCACTTAAATTTTTTGGAGGCGCCAATCAGATT
>CANQLS010000057.1 GCA_947624765.1 uncultured Clostridia bacterium | reverse complement strand
CGCGATTATCTGACTTACTCCCTTTAATATTATACATTATGTAATCTTGCGTGTCAAATGATTATGGTGTTAAACGGTTTGGACCTCTGAATAGAAATTCTACTTCTTTTATAGATTCGTCTGTTAATAACATGGTTAATCTATCTACACCTAAACCGAAGCCTCCATGTGGTGGACAGCCATATTTAAAGAATTCTAGATAAAATTTTACATCATTTTGTAATCCTTTTTCTTCAGCTTGTGCTTTTAATACTTCATAACGATGTTCTCTTTGAGCACCTGTTGTAATCTCTACTCCGTTCCAAATTAAGTCATAGCCTTGTGGAATTCCATTTTTTCTCATGTGATAAAATGCTCTTTTCATCGGTGGATAATCTGTAACGAATAAAAACTCATGACCAAATTTATCCATTGAAAGTTTCTTACACATTCTTTCCGCTTCTGTTGTTAAATCATTCATTTCTTGTTCTGGTACTTCAAAGTTATATCTTTCTTTTAATTCTGCATAAACTTCTGATAATTTCATTCGTGGAAATGGAAGTGTTGGAACGACAATCTCTTTTCCAAAGACTTCTTTAATTTTTTCGCCATACTTTTCTTTTAAATTTTTTAAAGCATAGGCAAGCATTTCTTCTTCAAATTTCATAACATCTTCAAAAGATTCAATATAACTAATTTCAACATCAAATCCAGTAAATTCTGTAGCGTGTTTATTAGTATTTGATTTTTCAGCACGGAATACAGGACCTACTTCAAAAATTCTTTCAAAGCCACTTGCCATTGCCATTTGTTTATAGAATTGTGGACTTTGTGCTAAATATGCTTTACCATCAAAATAATCTAATTCAAATACTTCAGAACCGCTTTCACTAGCTGTTCCAATTAGTTTTGGTGTATGAATTTCAATACAATTATTTTCTAATGCATACTCTCTAAATGATTTTACCATTTCTGTTTGCATTTGAAACATTAATTGATTTTTCTCAGTTCTTAAATCAATCCAACGATAATCTAATCGTGTATCAATATTTGCATCTGGACCTAAAGGTAAAGCCTCAGCACGAGATTCTACTACAATTTTTTCTGGTAGCATTTCTATACCACCCATTTTAACGAAATCATTTGTTACAACCATTCCCTCTAATGTAACAACTGAATGAGGTAATAAACCGCTAATAGCTTCTGCAATTTCTGGATATTTTTCTTTTTCGATTGTTACTTGAAGTTTTCCAGTAATATCTCTTACTACAAGAAATGCCATTGTTTTCTTATCACGAATATTTTCCAAGAAGCCTTGTACTTTATTTTGCTCTCCCACTTTAACATTTTTAATCAATACTCTCTCCATCTTCTTCATCCCTTCATTTAATATTTTTACTAATACTGTATTCCCCATATAACCATAGTTTTAGCCTTTTTACCGCAACAAACGCAGCTATCAGAAATATGCTCTTGTTGGTCCTCAAAAGGAATGCATCTTGATTTTGTACCACGAATTTCTTTCATTTTTAATTCGCAAGCCTCATCGCCGCACCACATAGCTTTAACAAAGCCTGGATGATTTTCCATAATTTCTTTAACTTCTTCCATAGAAGTAGCGGTATAAGTTTGAGCATCTCTTCTCTTACGAGCAGTTTCAAACAAGTTATTTTGAATTCTGTCTAGTAATTCTTGAACAACTCCTACTAATGAATCTTCTAAAGAAGCAGTTATTTTTTCACCAGTATCTCTACGTGCAAGAACAACTTGACCAGCATCTAAATCTTTTGGACCTATTTCTATTCTAACTGGAATACCGTTTGTTTCATGCTCTGCAAATTTAAATCCAGGTGATTTTTCACTATCATCAATAAATGAAATAATTCCGCTTCTTTGCAAAGAAGCATTTATATCTTTTGCTTTATTTAATACATTTTCGTCCGTTCCAATAGGAATAATAACCACTTGTCTTGGTGCTATTTTAGGTGGTAAAACTAATCCATTATCATCACTATGGACCATAATAAGCCCACCAATCATTCTAGTAGAAACTCCCCAAGAAGTTTGATAAGTATTTTCTAATTCATTGTTTCTATTTGTAAATTTTACATCAAATGGAATAGAAAACTTTTGTCCAAAATAATGAGATGTTCCAGATTGTAAAGAAACTCCATTATACATCAAAGCTTCTACTGTGTATGTATATTCTGCTCCAGCAAATTTCTCTTTTTCAGTTTTTTTACCTACAATTACAGGAATAGCTAAATAATCTTCAAAAAACTTTTTATAAATATTTAACATCTGCAAAGTTTCCGCTTCTGCCTCACGAGCAGTTTCATGCATTGTATGTCCTTCTTGCCATAAAAATTCTCTAGAGCGAAGAAATGGTCTTGTTTCCTTTTCCCATCTTACTACATTACACCATTGATTATATAACATTGGTAAATCACGATAAGAATGAATTGTGTTTGCATAATATTCACAAAACAATGTTTCAGAGGTTGGACGTACGCACATTCTCTCTTCTAACTCTTTGCTTCCCCCATGTGTAACCCAAGCTACTTCTGGAGCAAATCCCTCTACGTGTTCTTTTTCTCTATTTAATAAACTTTCTGGAATAAATAATGGCATATACAAATTCCTATGTCCAGTTTCCTTAAACATATTATCTAAAACTTTTTGAATATTTTCCCAGATAGCATATCCATTGGGTTCTATAATCACGCAACCTTTTACGCTAGAATATGTGGCTAATTTTGCAGCACGTACAACATCATCATACCATTTTGCAAAATCAACATCACGTGATGTAATTGCTTTGTTTTTCATTCTAAAACCCCCTTTAATAGGGCTATTATATATCAAAATTTGTCAAATAGCAATAGTTGGAAAGTCGAATATACCAAATATTACATTTGAATTTGCAAGCTATACATTCTATAATATTATTAAGGGGTGGCATAATGAAAATGATTACCGTTAGTTTAATTAGTAATAAGCAAGATGAGATAAATAAATTTTTAAGTAGTTATTATGAAAAAGATATGAATATACATAAAAAAACATTCAAATGGAGTATGATTTGTCATTCTCCAGCTGAATGTTTAAATCTCGTTACAACTGTTATTGATAACGATGATAAATATTTTATCCAAGTTTTTATTAATATGCCTGAATTTTGTGTTGTTGTTAACGAACAAAATATTGATGATTTTATTAAATATATTTTATTACGTGAAAATATTAATTAATTTTCTGATTTTTTGCCCCTATTCATTAAATTAAATGTTGCTTCTTTCGGAGATTTACCGTGATAAACTACATCATAGATCTCATTAATAATTGGTGCTTCAATATTATATTTTTTAGCAAGTTCATATGCACCCTCTAAAGCATTAATACTTTCTATTACCATACCCACCTCTTGTTTTGCTTCTTCAAGAGATTTACCTTCACCAAGTAAAATACCACATTTACGGTTTCTACTGTGTTTACTAGAACAAGTAACAAATAAATCTCCCAAACCAGTTAAGCCATAGAAAGTTTGCATTTTTGCTCCCATTGCTACACCTAATTTAGATATTTCAAGAAGCCCTCTTGTAATAAGTGCCGCAATTGTATTATCTCCATAACCAAGTCCAATCGCAATGCCACAAGATAATGCTATAATATTTTTAAGTGAGCCGCCTAATTCTACACCTAACATATCAGTATTTGTATATACACGAAAATTATCATTCATAAAAACATTTTGTAACTCTTCCGCAACTTCTTTTTTTTCTGAAGCAATAACAACAGCCGTTGGAATATTTTGTGAAACTTCTTCGGCATGACTAGGACCAGATAAAACTGCCACATTTATTTCTGGTAAAATTTCATGAATAACTTCAGAATATATTTTTCTACTTTCTGCCTCCATACCTTTTGAGCATAATACAAAAGTTTGATTTCTTTTTACAAAAGTTTTCATTTGTTTAACTGTTCCGCGAATAGCGCTCGATGGCGTAACAATTAAAACTATTTCTGTATCTTCTAATGTTTCCTCTAAAGAAGTATAGCACGTAAAATCATCTGGCAAAGTAATATCTGGCAAAAATTTACAACGCTTTTCTTTATTAATTATATCTGCCTCTTCAGTCGTATATGACCATATTTTTACTTTATGTCCATTATTATGTAGTAGCAATGCTAAAGCTACTCCCCAACTTCCACTTCCAATAATAGCAACGTTTTTCATAAGTTCCTCCTATTTTAATTCTGCCTTTTTCTCAGCTTTAGTTTTCCAAAGCTTATTTTCTGTTCCTGCAATAATTCTTTTAATATTAGACCTATGCCTAATAAGCGCCATGACAGCTAACACAAGAGAAAAGCCAAGATATATCCATTTATTAGAAAAAGCATTTCCTTGTATTAAAACAAGTACAGGATATAAAATAGCAGATGCAATAGAACCAACTGAAACCATTCTAGTTAATAAGATTAAAATAATTCCAAATAATAAACACACAAGCCCTAATTGCCATTCAATTGTAAGTAATACACCAAGAGAAGTGGCAATTCCTTTTCCACCTTTAAATCCATAATATATTGGAAAATTATGACCTAAAATAACACTAACGCTAGCAACTACCATTGCCCAATCTTGATAAAGTGCAAAGTTTATATTTTCTTGTAAGCCAATACGAATTAACAATTTTCCTATCCAGATAGCTACAACTGCTTTCAAAATATCAAAAAGGAAAACAAGAAGTGCAGGTCCTTTGCCTAAGGTACGTAAAGTATTAGTAGTACCCGCATTGCCACTACCTTGCTTGCGAATATCTCCTTTCCCCATTGCTTTGCATAAAATAATAGATAAATTAACGCTTCCTATTAAATATGCTACAATCGCAATTACAATGAGTTGCCATACCATAAAAATTCCCCCTCGTAAATAAATTTAATCTTCTTTTGTTTTTTCACGAATAATAATTCTAACTGGCGTTCCTTGAAAGCCAAAGTTTTTGCGTAATTGATTTTCTAAATATCGTTGATAAGAAAAATGAAATAATTTCGCATTATTACAAAATACCACAAAAGTTGGTGGCCTAATTGATGCTTGTGTAGCATAATAAATCTTTAATCTTCTACCTTTATCACTTGGAGGTTGTACCAATGTAACAGCTTCATTCATAACATCATTTAAACTACTTGTTTTTACACGCATTGCATTTTGTTCATTCACAGAATTAATCAAAGGAAATAATTTATCGAGTCTTTGCCCTGTTTTTGCAGATACAAATAATATTGGCGCATATGTCAAATATGCTAATTTTGTATATACTTCTTTTGTATAATTTTCTAATGAACCTGTTTCTTTAGAAACAGCATCCCATTTGTTTACTAAAATAATAATTCCTTTTCCTGCTTCATGTGCTTCGCCTGCAATTTTAGTATCTTGCTCTGTTACTCCCTCTGTAGCATCAATAACCAACACACATACATCTGCTTTATCAATTGCATTAAGAGCACGTACAATACTGTATTTCTCAATGTTTTCATCAATTTTACTTTTTTTACGAATGCCAGCAGTGTCAATAAAAATATATTTTCCATATTCATTTTCTAAAGGGGAATCAATTGCATCTCTTGTGGTTCCTGCAATATTAGAAACAATTAATCTTTCTTCTCCTAAAAGTTTATTAATTAGTGAAGACTTACCAGCATTTGGTTTACCTATGATTGCTACATGAATTGCTTCTCCCTCCTCTTCGTTTTCATCTTCTGGCGGGAAATTAGAAACAATAGCATCAAGTACATCACCTGTACCTAATTGATTTAAAGACGATACTGGAAAAGGATCACCAAGCCCTAAAGTGTAAAATTCATATAGCTCTGGCGGAACTTCACCAATATGATCAGATTTATTGCAAACTAGGATAATTGGCTTGCCTGTTTTGCGAAGCATTGTTGCTACTTCATAATCAGAAGCGGTTACACCTTGTTTTATATCTGTAATAAATATAATAACATCTGCCATTTCCATTGCTAATGTAGCTTGTCTACGCATTTGCACTAGGATTTCATCTTCTGAATCTGGCTCAATACCACCTGTATCAATTAATGTAAACTTCCTGCCATTCCACTCTGCTTCTCCATAAATTCTATCACGTGTTACGCCTGGAGTATCTTCTACAATAGATTTGCGTTCACCTAATATATAATTAAAAAAAGTAGATTTACCTACATTTGGTCTACCAATTAAAGCAACAATTGGCTTTGCCATATTTATAATCATTCCTTTCTAAAGGTTAGAACCTTCTTTCAATTTTACCTACAAAATCATACCATAAATTAGATATGAATGTCAATTGTATTAAAATGTAACTTTTTGACGAATTAAGTCAAAAAAAGAGGCCCGCCAATTGGCGAACCTCCCGAGATTTATCCACTTATACCGATTGAAGTGCTTCCTGCACTTCGTTCTGGAGCGCTTGGTTATTGAAATGGATTTCATCCACTTTGACAGGGCGCTTCAAAACATCTTCCAGAACATTCTGGAAAAGGGACATCGGAATCAGGAGCTTACGCTCCTTCATCTGATAGGAAACCAATTTTTCCGAATTAGTGGACAACCACCAATCCTCGTCATATTTCTCCATTGCGACCAAGTACGCAAATTCCTTCTTGGGAGAAATCTTCAGATGATCTGCAAGGTAGTGTTTCCGACCGTTGAATTGTTCCTTTGTCATAGACAAAAACCTCCTAATGATTTTTTGGGTAACCAATTATTATTATACCATTTAAATAGTAATGTGTCAAATTTTAGGCGGTTATTTTCAAAAATTATGTTGACTGCAAAATAAAAAAGTTATATAATACGTTTTGGTTTCCCAAAAAAATATCTAGGAGGTTAACTATCTATGGACAACAAGGAAATCAACTCCGCAAATGCGGATCCTCCGGAAGTGCAGGAGCTTCGGAAAAATTACGAAATTGTTTCCGAAGTCACCCCTTGGGGCGTTCGCTTCATTTGGAAGCATTGCCTTTTGGGGTTTGCAACTCCGAATGGCCGGGTGCTGAAAGAACCCTACATAAAATACCTTGGGCCTATCAGCAATCTGGACGGAGTGGCAACTGTCCTTGATAAGGACAACAAGTGGCGTCAAATCGCCATTTGTGTCTAATCGAAAACGGCACTCTCCGCTTGGAGAGTGCCACTCTTTTTAAGAACGAATAGTTACTTTACAATTTTCTGTTACATGATTAATAATCTTATTAAATAATGCTAAAACTTCTTCATCACTCAATGTTTTCTCTGTATTACTAAAGGTTAATTTATATGCAATAGACTTTTCATTATTTTGAACATTTTCACCCATATATACATCAAACACTTCAATATTGGTTAAAAGTTTTCCGCCAGCTTTTTTAATTTCCGCTTCTATCTCCTCTGATTTCATTTCTTTATTCATAACAAAAGCTACATCTTTCACAACATTTGGAAATTTAGATATTTCTTGATATTTCATACTCTTTGCATGAACACTATCTTTTAATAACTTTTCTAAATTTACTTCTAACACATAAATATCATCTTTCGTGATATTAGGATGCATTTTTCCAATGATACCAACCTTTTCTCCTGCAATCATAATACTTGCAGATTGACCAGGATGTAATTCAACCGGAATATCTTCTACGACGAAATGATATTGATGAGCAAAACCTAAATGATCTAATAATTCTTCTGCAATGCCTTTTATTGTATAAAAATCTACTTTCTCTTTATGAACACCAAGCACATAATTTCCTGTCATGAGTACTGCTAAATTCAATTGTTCTCCATATTTTCCATTTCTTTGATAAAAACTTTTTCCTATTTCAAAAATAGAAATATCTTTCAAATTACGTGCCTTATTATATTCATAAACCATTTTTAATGAAGGAAGTAAACTGTAACGCAAAGCATTTCTTTCTTCTGTCATTGGATCTAATATTTTTACAGTTGTAAATTCATCTGTTGTAAATTTATGCACTTCCCTTTCTGGAATTAACGCATAACTCAATGTTTCGTTTAAGCCTAAAGCAACCATCTTATTACGAACACTTCTCTTGGCTTTATCGTAGCTTCCTGTTTTCAACGGTAAAACAATTGGCTTTGCAACGATTTTATCCATACCATAAATACGACCTACTTCTTCAATTAAATCTTCTTTTATTGAAATATCTAATCTTCTTGAAGGAACAGAAACAGTTATTGTATTTCCAGTTACTTCACTAGCAAATCCAAGTCTTCTAAAAATATTTAATACTTCTTCTTTTGGCACAACAATTCCCAAAACTTGATTTATTTTTTCAAAAGTAATATCTATTTTTTTGTCTGCCTTATCTTTTTTATCATGTACAATTAGTCCACTAACTATTTCTGCATCAGCATATTTTTGAAGCAAATTACAACTTCTCTCAATAGCCATATATGTTCTATTTGGATCTAGTCCTTTTTCAAAACGATTACTTGCCTCACTTCTCAAAACTTTTTTAGAAGTTAATCTAATCTTGACAGCATCAAAAATTGCAGACTCTATTAAAATATTTTTTGTGTTTTGTGTTACCTCTGTTGAAAGTCCACCCATAACACCAGCAAGACCAATAGCTTCCTTTCGATTAGCAATCACAATATCAGTA
>CANQLS010000056.1 GCA_947624765.1 uncultured Clostridia bacterium | reverse complement strand
TCCAATAATAATTGCAAGATATTCTTTTACCGGTTTTATTTTTGTAAAATATTCTTGTACATATTCATTTTTAGCAAATAAGACAATTCCAGATGTATCTTTATCTAAACGATTTATAGGTCTTATTTTTTTATTATTATTTAAATAATATTTCACACCATTTGCAAGCGTATTATCTGGATGATAACTGCAAGGGTGCACAACAATCCCAGGTTTTTTATTAATCGCTAATAAATATTCATCTTCATATAAAATTTCTAATTGCATTTCTTGCATAAGTATATCATCATCTTCTTGAAATTCGAGTACCGCTTCTATATAATCATTTTCTTGAACAATATAAGAGCTATAAACGCTTTCGCCATTCACAAATATTTGATGATGATTTTTTAATTTAATTAGTAATCTTTGCGAAATTTCTAAATTATTTTTTAAAATTTCTGATACTTTTTTTCCAACATCATTTGCATTTACAATATACTCTAATTTAATTTTAATCACCTCTTTTCCTATTATAGCATATGATATAGCAAATAGGAAAGGAGAATAACGCATGGGAAGATATTGTCAAGGAAATTGTTCAGGAAATAATACGAATTTTGCTAATATTGTAGCTACAAATACATTTTTGCCAACGTCAAATAATAACACTTGCCGTACTAATGAAGATTTATTAGATAACTTACGTAATTATATTGGTTGTTTATGCAATTGCCAATTTAATACAAATAATACAAGAGCTTTGGAAGAGCAAACTGGTCTTTTAGAGGAGATTGGAAACAATTATCTAATTCTTCGCTCTACCAATACAGGGAGAAGAACTATTTGCAATACGGATAATTTACAATTTGTAAATATACTTTAATTTTGATTGAAAAAATGGAATAATAATACTATAATAATAGCTAGATTTGAAATTTAAAAAAGTAGGAGGATTATATATGAACTTTATTAATTCGTTAAAAGAAAGAGCCAAGTCTGAAATTAAAACAATTGTACTTCCAGAAAGTACAGATATCCGTGTATTAGAAGCGGCAAGGAAAGTTACTGATGAGGGATTTGCTAAAGTTATATTATTGGGTAAAAGAGAAGAGTTACAGGAAATAGCAAAAGGAATAGATATTAGTGATATTGAAGTAATTGATCCAACTTTAAGTGAGAAAAGAAAAGAATATGTAAATGCTTTTTATGAATTGAGAAAGCACAAAGGAATGACGGAGGAAAAGGCAGAGGAAACATTAAATAATCCAATCTATTTTGGTACAATGATGATTAAAGAAGGAGAAGCTGACGGATTAGTAGCAGGTAGTATTTGTTCTACTGCCGACACTTTAAGACCGGCTCTTCAAATTTTGAAAACTGCGCCAAACGTAAAACTAGTTTCTTCATTTTTCATATTACAAGTACAAAATTCTCATTATGGACAAGAAGGAATGTTTTTATTTTCAGATTGCGGTTTAAATGTTAATCCAAATGCAGATGAGTTATCAGAAATCGCAATTTCTTCTGCAAACACATGGAAACAGTTAGTTGGTACAGAACCTAGAATTGCAATGCTTTCATATTCTACATTAGGAAGTGCACCTCTTACTGAATCAACAGGAAAAGTTATTACTGCTACACGTTTAGTAAGAGAAAAATCACCTGAATTATTAATTGAGGGTGAACTACAGACAGATGCTGCAATTGTTCCCGAAGTAGCTGCAAGAAAAGCACCAAATAGCGATTTAGCTGGAAAAGCAAATGTATTAGTATTTCCAGATTTGAATGCTGGAAATATTGGATATAAATTAGTAGAACGTTTAGGAAATGCTGAAGCTTACGGCCCTGTTACTCAAGGTATTGCAAGACCTGTAAATGATTTATCAAGAGGTTGCAAAACTGATGATATAGTTGGAGTTGTTGCAATCACTGCAGTCCAAGCACAAAATAAATAATTGAATATAATATCAATTTGTGATAGAATAGGTTGAAAAAAGGAGGAAACAAAATGAAAATATTAGTAGTAAACTGTGGAAGTTCTTCATTAAAATATCAGCTAATTGATATGGAAAACGAAGAAGTTCTTGCCAAAGGAAAATGTGATCGTATCGGAGCAAAAGCAACAGAAATTGGAAAGCCATTTATTGAATATAAAGGAAGTGGAGAGAAAGTAAAGGAAGAATTACCACTACCAGATCATACTGCTGCTTTTGAAGCAGTCGTACGTTATTTATTAGATGAAAAACTAGGTGTTATTCACGAATTAAAAGAAATATCTGCTATTGGTCATCGTATTGTCAATGCCGGACCATTTTTCAAAAAAAGCACATTGGTAACAAAGGAAGTATTAGATTTATTCAATGAAAAATCACTTCCATATGCACCACTTCATAATCCACCTGCATTACAGGGAATTCATGCTTGTGAAAAAACAATGCCAGGAATTCCTCAAGTATTAGTTTTTGATACAACATTCCATCAAACAATGCCAGAAAAAGCTTACATGTATGGCGTTCCTTATGATTGGTATGAAAAATATGGAGTAAGAAGATATGGGGCACATGGTATGTCGCATCAATATGTTACAGAAGAAGCTGCTAAATTATTAGGTAAAGACGTTTCTGAAGTGAATATGATTTCTTGTCACCTTGGAAATGGTTCTAGTATCACCGCTATTAAAAATGGAAAATGCGTTGATACTTCTATGGGCTTCACACCATTAGAAGGTGTTGTTATGGGTACTAGAAGCGGTGATATCGACCCTGCTGTATTAGAATTTATAATGGAAAGAGAAAATATGGATATTCATCAAATGCTTAATACACTGAATAAAGAAGCGGGATTACTTGCTCTTTCTGGAAAGACAGGGGATATTAGAGATTTAAAAACTTTACGCCAAGAAGGCGATGAACGAGCTAGCATGGCATTAGATGTATTAACTTATAGAATTAGAAAATATATTGGTGCTTATATGGCAGTTCTTGGTCATGTTGACTGCATTACTTTTGAGGGTGGTATTGGAGAACACAATCAAGATGTTGTAAAAGCTTGTGTTGACGGCTTAGAAGAATTAGGAATCGAATATGATAGTTCACATATCGATGATGAACAATACGAAGGTGTTGTTAGTACACCAAATTCAAAAATTAAAATGTTTGTGATTGCAACAAATGAAGAAATTATCATTGCAAGAGAAACATTGAAGGTACTTGGTGAATAGTAAATAGTGAATAACAAAAAGCTCCTATCGGTAAAAGTTACTGATAGGAGCTTTTGGCGTTAGGTCAGCAATCGCCGTAACAGGCTTAGCTGCTTTGCCTTTTCGTAAGGCAACACGAGCCTTATAATCTTGCCAATTACAAGGCTAAG
This sequence comes from uncultured Clostridia bacterium, assembly GCA_947624765.1. GTDB lineage: Bacteria > Bacillota > Clostridia > TANB77 > UBA1234 > RGIG4465. The sequence goes on along the minus strand of CANQLS010000056.1, from coordinate 5,325 downwards.
CAGCATCCAAGCTGTCAGGAAAACGAAGTTACCGCTCACTTTTGGTGGCTTCGTCCCCATAAATGACTCAGCCGCAGTCGGGGCATTCCGAAGGAACCGAGCCTCAGCACCATCCCATGAATGGACAATGAATATCCGAGGAGTATCCTCTTCTACCCAGTATCCAATTGGGATATCTGGCTCCCGGCCCAGCAGAATATCGAATCCGATATCCTCGACCGTAAAGGTCGAACCAAAGAGTTCAGTTGGTAGTAGCAAAAGAAAGGCTACTACCATTGCTACCACAAAGGATAGCCCCCAATAGTAGCATCTTGCTTCCTTCTGCTTCCTTACATGTTCAATTCTCCGGCTCATATGTGAGCCTCCTTCCATAAATTTTTATAGGGTACCATTTATATGTTAACATAAAGTGGAAAGAATGTCAAGTATGCGAACGTTTTTTTGCATTTTTTTAAAAAAAGTATTGACAAAGAATAAACGTTCGTATATATTAACATTGTAATAGGAACATCTGTTCAAGGAGGAACTAATATGAGAATTAAAAATATGCCAAGATTTATTTTTTCTATGAGTGTAATATTTATTATTATAGTATCAATAATTAGTATGATTACTACAAAAGTACTTTCTTATGAAAAACCAGTTTATGAAAAAATTATTGTATCAAGAGGAGATACATTATGGAGTATTGCCAGCAATCTAACTGGAAATATTAATAAAAATATCTATCAAATTCAAGAAATTAATAATTTGGAAAATGCAAATTTATATATAGGGCAAGAGCTACTAATACCAAAATATTAATGAATAATTAAATTAGGTTGAAAAAGAATTGAGGCAATTTCTAGGCAGACGAACGAGGGCACCGGTGGCGTACTGCTGATACGCCAAAAGATGCCCGAAGTGAAGTCCAAGAACTAAATTAATCAATTATTTTTCACCATTATAATCTGCAAGTGGGTTATCCTCAATAGCCTTTCTAATTTGACTGTTATCCACATGAGTATAAATTTCTGTTGTACCAATACTTTCATGACCTAATATTTCTTGTAAAGCTCTTACATCAACACCATTTTGATACATTAATGTAGCTGCAGTATGGCGAAGCTTGTGCGTAGAATAATTACTTAATCCACACTCTTTTAAGTAATCTTTAATAATAGTTTGAACCATTCGATTACTAATACGTTTATTTCTTTCACTCAAAAACAATGCATTTTTATCAATACCAGAAGGTACAGTAGGGCGAACTGCCAAATATTCTTTAATAGCATTAATGCAAGCTTTGTTTAAATAAATAGTTCGCTCTTTATTACCTTTTCCTATAACAGTAAGCAAAGCTTCATCAAACTTAATATGATTAATATCAATACTTACCAATTCAGATAAACGCATACCACAATTTAAAAATAAAGTGGTCATAGCATAATCGCGAGTAGCTAAAACTTTCTTTTTATTACTAATATCACCATTAGTTTTCTTATATTTATCGCCATTTTTAGCCACATTTAACAATTCTTTGCTTTCTTCAATAGAAAGATACTTTGGTAGACGTTTACCAATCTTAGGATTTTCCAATTCTTTAGAAGGATCTTGATCAATGACTTTAGCTTTTAAATAAAGATATTTAAAGAATCCTTTTATACTAGCGGATTTCCTAGCTCTTGAAGTAGCAGTATTATGACAATCATCCTTTAAAAAAGTCATATAAGCATATAAATCATTTAAATCAACTCTATTTAAAAACTCCGCATCAATATCTTGAATTGTGTCAATATCATCAATTGTAATTTTATGATTACCAGATTTTAAAACTTTCATATATTTGAGAAATCGTATCAAATCATAACGATATTCATGAATAGAATTTTTAGATTTGTTTAGCGTAGCATTATAATTTAAAAAATCAACCAAAACTTTTGGCAACTCATCATTAGTCATAAGAACCTCCTAAAATCAACTTTAATTGATATTAGTTATAATATCATTATAAAAAATAAAATTCAATAAATATAAACATTAAAATGATAAAGAATGTTACTGGATAACACTTTTTTAAAATAATATTCTACAATTATGTTCGCAAGCTCGTAGCAGCGCCCACTGGGCGCCATTAAAGCGAGGATACAACAAAATCTTTTCTTTAGTGCACTACAACAAATTATGCAAAAGAAATTTTTTTCAATTTATGGCGGCCAATGGCCGCCGCTACACTTTCACTTACATGGCTTTGAAGAATTATTTAGGATAAAACTATTATCTAGTAACAATTTTTTGAATTTTTTATACATATTTATTGGAAATGTATAAAATTTATGATATTTTATATATAGTGGAGGTTTAAATGGATAATTTGAAACAATTTAATAATGAAGAAATCATTAATTTTATAAAAAATGGAAACGTTACAGCAGCAGATATTGTAGATTCAGGAATATGCCCTACATGTTTTGATAAGCAAAATAATCATATTCTATATGGTAATAATGAAGATAAAATGATTTTCGAAAATGATAAATTTGAATGTTTTTTAATTGGAAATCCACGAGCAAATGGACATACAATAATAAGTACAAAAGAACATTATAAGGATATGACGGAAATAGATGATATAACTTGCAAAGAAATATTTACATTAGCGAAAAAAGTAATGAAAGCTTTGAAAGAAATTTATGATGCCGAAAGTGTATATCTATGTACAATGTGCGACGGACCAATGAATCACTTTCATATACAATTAATTTCTAGATACTCATTTGAAAAAAGAGGTTCAAAAAACTTCGTAAAACCAAGATTTGAATATAAAGAAGACAAAGAAAAAATTCAACAATTAAGGAAAAAATTATTAGTATAATTATTTATTAAATATGATGGATAAAGGTAAATTAAAACATTCGCTAGAAAAATTAAACTATTTAGAATTAGGAGTTAATATAATGTTAAAACCAGAAAGATTAAGAAAAGGAGATAAAGTTGCAATAGTAAGTTTATCAAATGGAATGTTAGGAGAAAAACAATACCTACATAAATATGAATTAGGGAAAAAAAGATTAGAAGAAAATTTTGGCTTAAAAGTTGTAACAATGTCAAATGCTTTAAAAGGAATTGAATATTTACATGAACATCCAGAAAAAAGAGCAGAGGATTTGATGCTAGCATTTAAAGATAAAACTATAAAGGCTATTATTTGTGCAATAGGTGGAGATGATACAATAAGGTTATTACCATATATAGATTATAATGTTATAAAAGAAAATCCAAAAATATTTATGGGATTTTCAGATACAACTGCTAATCACTTAATGATGTATAAAGCAGGCCTTGTTTCATATTATGGTCCAGCTTTAATAACGGATTTTGCTGAATATGTAAATATGTATGATTATACAGAAAATGCAATTAGAAAATTACTATTTGATGCAGAAGATAAATATGAAATTAAAAAATGTGATTATTGGACTAATGAACATATCCATTGGTGTGAAGAAAATATAAATAAGCAAAAAACAAGATTAAAAGATACAAAGGGATATGAAGTTATTCAAGGAAAAGGAAAAGTAACAGGAAAACTATTGGGTGGATGTTTAGGTGCATTTCCGATATATGTTGGCACAGAAATATGGCCAACATTAGAAGAATGGAAAGATAAGTTACTATTTTTAGAAACAAGTGAAGAAATGCCTGAACCAGATTATATTTATTTTTATTTATTGAATTTAGGTGCACAAGGCATATTTAATGTTGCAAAAGGAATTATAGTAGGTAAGCCAAAAGAAGAAAAATATTATGAAGAATATAAAGAAGTATATAGGAAAGTTTTAAAAGAATTTGGTAAAGAAGATATGCCAGTATTATATAATGTTAATTTTGGACATAGTTCTCCAATAGGAATAATTCCTTATGGTATAGAGTGTGAATTAGACATTGATAATAAAAAAATTACATTATTGGAAAAAGTAGTAGATTAAATTATGAAAATTTTAATAATATTAAATAAATATGCATATCTATCACAATAGTGATAATCAACTGTAAAAATAACTTTATTTTAGTTTGCCATAATCGACGCACGAGGATGCCCTAGAATCGATTTTTAGAAGTGGGGTAATATAACTTTACCAGTTAAAATAAAGATAATTTGAGCAAATTTGAGATAATCGAATAAAATTTTCAAAATTTAGCTGATAATTAGTAAAAATAATTAGAAAAAGTCTAAAATCAATTAATAATAAATAAAACTTAAAATATAAAATTTAAACTATAAATTCAAAATAAATTTTATATAAAATAGTATAATAAATTTAAAAAAAGAAAATACTTTATAAAATTACAAATAACTAAATGTTGAAAATAAAAACTAAAATCAAAAATATAAATAAATAGAAATAATAAACAATATTAATAATTAATAAAGTAATACAGGAATATATGTAAAAACTTAAAAATTGACCTTTTCATGAAATAATTGCCTATATTTATTGCACAAAACTATTATTTTGTGCAATAAATATTTGTCAACTATTACGATCTAAATAGTTAACAACAAGCTCTACTTCGAAATTTTGAGCACACTTTCCTACCAAATCTTTTTCAATTTGTTTTGTAATTTTCTTTAATTCTTTTACGTTATAAACAGTATATTTTAAATGATATTGAGTTTTTTGATAATCTCGTATGCTCAAAATTTTAACCTCCAATTAAAACTAATTTATTATTTCTTTTTAGAATCTCCAGAACCTTGAATAATACTATCTAATAATAACAATAATATAAATAATCCTCCAATAATCAATGCCCATTTAATTACATTTTGCATTGTATCGTTTTCAGATGTTGTAGGATTATTTTCTAGATTATCTTCAACTTTATCAGTTACTTGCTCCGCACCGTTGTGTACTCCATCAAAAATATCAGATTCTATATTTATATCACTATCTAAATAATTTTTTACAATATTTGGTTTAATAACTATTTTTTTATACAAAATAAACGCAATACAAATTGAACCTAAAATAATTAAAATTCTTTTCCAATTATTTGTAATTAATTTACTCATATTCTCCTCCACTCCATTTAATGTTCATACAGATATATTATAATTCAGATAACATAATTTAACAAGTCTTTTTTTTGTTTTTTCGATAATACTAATGTTAGAAATGGAGGTTTTAGTATGAAAATTAAATATGTTGTAATACTAATGGCCATTTTATTCCTACCTGCTTGTTCTAACAGCGATACTAACAATACTATGCCAGAAACAAAGCGTACTCAATTTGAAAATTCGTCATCGCCCATTTCAACTAAGAAAGAACCAGTTCATTA
>CANQLS010000055.1 GCA_947624765.1 uncultured Clostridia bacterium | reverse complement strand
TTTATAGAAGTATTGAATAAAAATCTATCATAATAACCTTTTCCAAATCCGAGTCTATTTCCCTCTTTATCAAAACAAATACCTGGCACTATTACCAAATCAATATTTTCTTTAACTATCAATTTATTTCGTTCTCCCACTGGTTCTTGTACGCCAAATTTTCTATTTGTTATTAACTTTTCATTCGCATTAATTTGATAGAAATTTAATTGCTCTCCTTCTATTTTGGGTAACAACACAATCTTGTTCATAGCAAATGAAGCATTTATCAATTCTTTAGTATCTACTTCTGACGGTAGACTTTGATAAAAAGCTATAATATTTGCTTTTTGAAAAATTTCATTTTGCATGATTTTCTGCATAATTATTTTTGATTTTTCTTCTTTTACTTCAATATTTTCACGTATTAACTTAAATTTATTTCTCAATTCTTCCTTAGTCGTTTTCAAACACTCCATTACAATAAAATATTGATTTGTGTAGAAGCCCTTAAACGTGCAAAATTATGTTGCCTAATCGCACATTTAAGGACGTCCCTATATTCCCATTATTGAATATCCATTATCCACATAGATGATTTGTCCTGTGATGGCTGATGATAAATCGCTAAATAAAAATGCGATTGCATCTCCAACTTGCTTAGTGGTAACTGCTTGATGAATTGGTGATTTGGTAGTTGCGATATTTTGCATATCCCCAAAATCTTTAATGCCTTTTGCTGATAAAGTTTTAATTGGTCCTGCTGAAATTGCATTAACACGTATTTCTTCTTTTCCTAGTTCGTATGCTAAGTATCTTACATTCGTTTCTAATCCAGCTTTGGCTACTCCCATTACATTGTATCCTGGCATTACTTTTTCGCTACCGTAATATGTAAGTGTTACTAAGCTTGCTTTTTCTCTTAAAATTTCTTTTGCATATCTTGCTACTGCAATGAAAGAATAACCACTAACTTCACTTGCGTGTTCATAACCTTCACGAGAAGTATTAATAAAATCTCCTCTTAAGTCTTCTGTGTTTGCATGTGCAATGCTATGTAAAATACCATCAATTCCTCCAAAATCTTGTTTTATCTTTTGAAATGTTTCTTCAATTTGTGCATCTGTTCCAACATCACAAACATATCCTTTTGCATTTTTAAATTCACTCATTAATTCTTTAATCTTTTCTTCATTTTCAGAAGGGTGATATGTATATAAAATGTTTGCACCTTGCTCATAAGCTGATTTTGCTGCACCATAAGCAATACTCCAACGATTTCTAATTCCCATAATTAAAATATTTTTATTTTCTAATAGCATTTTACATTCTCCTTCCAATTTTACGATATTTTTCATATCTCTCATCTTGCAATTCTTTTACAGATTTTTTATTTAATTCTTGTATTGATTTTAATAGCACTTCTTTAATTTTTTGTGCTGTTTCTTCTTTACTATTGTGTGCTCCTCCATTTACTTCTGGAATAATTCCATCAATAATCTCAAATTTATATAAATCCTCTGCAGTGATTTTCATCATATTAGCAGCCTCTTGTGCTCTAGCAGAATCTTTCCAAAGTATAGTTGCAAATCCCTCTGGCGATAGTACAGAATAAATACTATTTTCCAACATATAAATACGATCTCCTACACCAATTCCTAAAGCTCCTCCGCTAGAACCTTCACCTATAACAATAGAAATGATTGGTGTTTTTAAATTTGTCATCTCCATAATATTTTTCGCAATAGATTCTGCTTCGCCTCTTTCTTCTGCGCCAATTCCGCAAAAAGCACCTGGAGTATCTACAAAAGTAATAATAGGTCTATGAAATTTTTCAGCTTCTTTCATTAAACGAAGTGCTTTTCTATAGCCTTCTGGATTAGCCATACCAAAATTTCTCTCTATATTCTCTTTTGTGTTTCTACCTTTTTGATTTCCTATAACTGTAACTGGCATATCATCTAATAATGCTAAGCCCCCTACAATTGCTTTGTCATCACCAAAAGCACGATCACCATGCAATTCTATGAAAGAAGAAAATATACATTCAATATATTCTAATGTAGTTGGTCGTGCACTTAGTCTAGCCAAACACACTTTATCCCAAGCAGTTAATTCACTCATGTAAATTCCTCCTTTCGTGCATTTTTAGTAAGGTGCCTAACGTTTTCTTTAAATCTTTTCTTTCTACAATTTTAGCTATGAAACCATGTTCTAATTAAAATTCTGCTCTTTGAAATCCTTCTGGCAATGTTTGTTTAATAGTTTGTTCAATAACTCTTGGACCTGCAAAACATACTAAGCAATTTGGTTCTGATAAAATAATATCTCCCTGCATTGCAAAACTTGCAGATACACCACCAGTTGTTGGATCAGTTAATATAGTAATATAAAGCAGACCTGCCTCATGATGTCTTGCAATAGCAGCTGAAGTTTTTGCCATCTGCATTAATGATAGTATCCCCTCCTGCATTCTAGCACCACCTGACACAGTAAATATACAAAGTGGTAATTTATTTTCAGTAGCATACTCAATTGCTCTTGTTATTTTTTCACCTACCACTGTTCCCATACTTCCCATTAAAAAATTTCCGTCCATTACTGCAAGTACAGTCCTTATTCCCTCTATTTCACCTACACCTGTTTTTACTGCTTCATTCATACCTGTCTTTTCACGTAATTGCTCTAATTTAGTTTCATAATCAGGATAATCAAGAGAATTTTCACTTAACATATCTGCATCAAATTCTTCAAATGTATTTTCATCTACAATTTGATTAATTCTTCTACGTGCAGACAAGCGGAAATGATTACCGCAATTTGTACAAACATTTAAATTTTGACGAATATGGTCTTTATATAAAATTTCTCCACAAAAATCACATTTAATCCATTTTCCTACTGGAATATCTGGTGTGCTGTTTATCATATTTATCACCCTTCTTACTACTCACTAAGGTTTTTAATAAACGATGTGTTATAATTTCCGTTTTGGAAGTTTTTGTTTCTTAAAATTTGTAATAAAAATTCTTTGTTTGTTTTTACCCCTTCAATTTGAAGTTCTGATAAGGCTCTCTGCATTCTGCAAATGACTTCTTCTCTTGTTTTGCCATGAACAATAATTTTTGCAATCATTGAATCATATGTTGGTGGAATTTCATAACCAGTATAAGCAGAAGTATCAACTCTTACTCCATATCCTCCTGGCAAAATTAATTTTGTAATCAAGCCAGGTGATGGCATAAAGTCTTTATCAGGATTTTCTGCATTTATTCTACACTCCATTGCATTACCTTGAATTGAAACATCTTTTTGAGTATAAGAAAGTTTTTCTCCAGCGGCAATACGAATTTGCTCTTTTACTATATCTATATCCGTTACCATTTCTGTAACTGGATGCTCTACTTGAATTCTAGTATTCATTTCCATGAAATAAAAATGTCCTTGTTCATCTACTAGGAATTCAATAGTTCCAGCACTTGTATAATGAGCAGCTTTCGCTGCGTTAATAGCAGCTTCACCCATCTTCTTTCTTAAATCGCTCGTTAAAAATGTAGCTGGACTTTCTTCTATCATCTTCTGATTTTTTCTTTGAATACTACAATCTCTTTCACCTAATTGAATAACATTTCCATGTTCATCTGCTAAGATTTGTACTTCAACATGATGAGGATTTTCTATATATTTTTCCAAATAAATATGGTCATCATTAAAAGAAATTAATGCTTCTTGTTTTACTGTTTCATAAGCTTTTGGAAGTTCTGCTTCTGTTCGTACAATACGAATTCCTTTACCTCCTCCTCCATTAGAAGCTTTTAGCATAATCGGATACCCAATTTTATTTGCTAACGTAGTGGCTTCTTCTAAAGATGAAATATCTGATTCAGAACCAGGAATTATTGGCACTTTTGCTTTTCGCATCATTTCTTTTGCATTAGACTTGTTTCCTAAAAGTTCAATTGTTTCAGCATGAGGGCCAATAAAATGAATATTACTTTCTTCACACACATGTGCAAAAAGTGGATTTTCCGATAAAAATCCAAAACCAGGGTGAATAGCTTCTGCACCCGAAAGACAAGTTGCTTCCAATATATTTTTCATATTCAAATAACTTTGTTTTGAGTTTGCAGGTCCAATGCAGATTGATTCGTCTGCTAACTGTACATGAAGCGAATTTTTATCAATCTCCGAATAAACTGCAACAGTTTTGATTCCCATTTCTTTGCAAGCTCTAATAATGCGAACTGCAATTTCGCCACGATTAGCAATTAAGATTTTTTGAAACATATTTTTCCCTTTCCTTTTTATGCAATAGCAAAAGTAATTTCTCCTTTAGCAGCTATTGCTCCATTTACTGTAGCAACTGCACTAGCAACTCCTACTGGTCCTTTCCTTTTTATTAATTCAACTTCTAATCGAAGTGTATCACCTGGTACAACTTGTCTTTTAAAACGTAATTTATCAATGCCTCCAAACAAAGCAATTTTTCCTTTATACTCTTCCATAGAAAGTAATGCAACTGCACCTGTCTGTGCTAATGCTTCTACAATTAAAACTCCAGGCATCACAGGATAGTTTGGAAAATGTCCTTGAAAAAAAGGTTCATTAATTGTTACATTTTTAATGGCAACTGCCCTCTTTCCAATTTCTAATTCTTCCACGCAATCAATTAACAAAAATGGATAACGGTGTGGTAAAATCTCTTGAATTTGCTTAATATCTAACATTTCATTCTCTCCTATCTCTATAAATGAATTTACCAATTATCTTTCACGCTTATTCAATGATAAATAATGGCTTTCCATATTCAACCATTTCACCATCTTTTACTAAAATCTCTTTTATCTTTCCGTCCCATTCAGATTCAATTTCATTCATCAATTTCATAGCTTCAATCATGCAAAGTACATCACCTTTTTTTACTTGAGAGCCAACATTTACATATGGTTCTGCTTTTGGAGAAGATTTGCTATAAAAAGTACCTACCATTGGTGCTTTTACTGTTTTTGCATTATTTGCTACTGGTAACGGTGTTGTATTTTCTTCTTTAATTGGCGTTTTCTCGACTACAACATTCGTATATTCTTTTCTCATATTGATTTTAGTACCATCTGGGAATTCTATATCTAATGCTGTTAAATTAGAATTGCCCATACTATCAATAATCTTTTGAATATCTGCATACTCCATACTTTTTTCTTCCTTTCTATTCTTCATATTTTTTAAACAAGACACAACTATTATGACCACCAAATCCTAACGAATTTGATAAAACATAGTTTAGTTTTTTATTTCTACCTACGTTTGGTACAATATCCAAATCACATTCTTCATCTGGAACTTGATATCCAATAGTTGCAGGAATATATTCATCTTCTATTGCTTTAACACAAATAATTGCTTCTATTCCACCAGCAGCACCTAACAAATGTCCAGTATTTCCTTTTGTAGAGCTTACAGACACTTTTGTATCTTCACCAAAAACTTTTTTAATTGCAACTGTTTCATATTTATCATTCAATGGCGTACTAGTACCATGTGCATTTATATAATCTACATCATCAGGTGTTATACCAGCTTCGGCAATTGCTTCTTGCATAGCTTTTGCAGCACCTGAACCATCTGGTAATGGTGATGTAATATGATAAGCATCTGAACTAGCACCATACCCAACTATTTCGGCATAAATTTTAGCGTTTCTTTTCTTCGCATGTTCTAGTTCTTCTATAATAAGTAACCCAGCTCCCTCGCCGATTACAAATCCACTTCTTTCTTTATCAAATGGAATGCTAGCTCTTTTTTTATCTTCACTAGTGGTTAATGCTTTCATATTAGCAAATCCAGCAACTCCTACTGGAACAATTGCAGCTTCACTACCACCACATAACATTACATCTTGATAACCATCACGAATTAATCTAAATGCATCACCTAAAGCATGAGTACCGCTAGCACAAGCTGTAACTACAGAAGAAGAATATCCTTTGGCTCCAACTTCTATTGATACATTACCACATGCCATATTTCCAATCATCATTGGAATAACATATGGTGAAATACGTTCTGGTCCTTTCTGCATTAAAACTTCGCATTCTCTTTCCATAGTTTCCAAACCACCAATACCAGAACCTATTATAACTCCAAAACGTGTTGCATCAATTTCTTCTACATTTAGATTGCTATCCTTCATAGCTTCTCTTGATGCACAAATTGCAAACTGAATAAAACGATCCATTCTTCTAGCTTCTTTTTTACCAAGTAAACCTTCTGCATCAAAATTTTTTACCTCAGCAGCTAACTTCACTTTATGATTTGTTGTATCAAATAAAGTAATTTTATCAATGCCACATACACCATTTTTAATTCCATTCCAAAACTCTGAAACATTATTTCCAATCGGTGTAATAGCACCCATTCCTGACACTACAACTCTTCTACCATTCATTTACTATTCATTCCTTTCACAAAACTATTCAGGCGTATATACGATACGTTGAGGATTTCCGACGTGAAGTCCAACAACGAAATTAGCCAATTATTTCCTTAATATTTTTATGTTGAAAAAGAATTGAGGTAATTTCTAGGCGGACGAGCGAGGAAACCGGAGGCGTATATATGATACGTTGAGGATTTCCGACGTGAAGTCCAACAACGAAATTAGCCAATTATTTTTCAACATCAGTAGATCATACCACCATCAACCACAATAGTCTGCCCCGTAATATAAGAACTTTTCTCGCCAGCTAAAAAACTAACTACATTTGCAATATCTTCTGCAGTACCCATTCTTTTAAGACCAATTTGTGATAATATGCCTTGCTTTTGTGCATCAGTTAATTTATCGGTCATAGGTGTGCGAATAAAACCAGGCGCTACTGCGTTGACTAATATATTTCGTGAAGCTACTTCTTGTGCTAAAGACTTCGTCATTCCAATAATACCGGCTTTTGAAGCTGAATAATTTATTTGACCAGCATTTCCTTTTACTCCTACTACAGATGCAATACTAATAATTCTGCCACTTCTTTGTTTAATCATAATTGGTACAACATAGCGCATCATGTGATAAGTACCTTTTAGATTAACATTAATAACACTTTCAAATTCTTCTTCTTTCATACGCATTAAAAGATTATCTCGTGTAATACCAGCATTATTAACTAGTACATCAATTCTTCCATAATGCTCAAAAATTGCATTAATATTTTCTTCTGCACTTTTTTCATCAGACACATCACCTTGTATCATAAAACAAGGTACTCCATATTCTTCGATTTCTTTTTGAAAATCCTCGTTCAATACAATATTATTAACTGCAATAGCAAATCCATCTTTTGCAAGTTGCTTAGCAATAGCTAAGCCAATACCAGTTGTTCCACCTGTAATAAAAGCTACTTTATTTTCCATTTTCATTCTCCTTTACTAATGAAATAACTTCTTCTAATGATGCTTGATCTTCTATGTGATAAATCTTTTTTTCTTTATCAATTTTACGAATAAAACCAGATAACGTTTTTCCTGGTCCTACCTCAATGAATGTATCTACTCCCATTGTAATCATAGTTTGCACAGATTTTTCCCAATAAACTGGAGAAATAATATGATTACTTAAAATTTCAACTTTATTATCTAATATTTCATATGGCATACCATCAATATTTTTAATAACTGGAATCTTAGCGTTTTGAAATTTTGTTTTCTTTAATTCTTCTTGCAATTTTTGTTTTGCAGTTGTGAGTTGCGTTGTATGGAATGGTGCTTTTACATTTAATTCTACTGCTTTTCTAGCACCTAATTCTTTTAATTTTTCTGTAGCTTCTTCTACTGCTTCTTTTGTTCCTGCAATAACTAACTGTCCTGGGCAATTATAATTAGTACATTTCACAAATCCATTAATTTCTTGACAAGTCTTTTCTACTACTTCATTAGGTAGACCAACTATAGCTACCATACGCCATTCGCCATTTGGAATGCATTCTTGCATCCACTTTCCTCTTTTACGAACTAATTTTACAGCTTCAGCAAAATCTAAAACATCAGCACAAACAAGTGCAGAATATTCACCTAAACTAAGACCTGCTGCCACATCTGGCACAATTTTATTTTCACGTAATAATCTTTCCATTGCGATACTCATTGTTAAAATTGCTGGTTGTGTATATTCTGTTTGATTAATTCTTTCATCTTCAAAACATAGTTTTGCCATATCTTCTTGCATAGCATTACTTGCTATTTCAAAAATATTTCTTACACATTTTGAATTTTCATATAGTTCTTTACCCATTCCTATATATTGTGCTCCTTGACCAGGAAACACAAATGCAATCTTTCCCATATATTCCTCCTATATAGTTTTTCATATAAAATATAATCTTAAATATCATCATAAATCATTATTCTGAACAGTCAGTTTCAAAATATTTTTGAAGCATTACTTTCATTTTTTTATAAATTGTTATGATAAAATCTTCACGTTCCCACGCCATATTAGTAATAAGCGAAACTGAAGTTGCTATATCTTTAATTTCTGGTGGAAATGTTCGTTGATTAATATTAAGTCCAATGCCAATTACAAGATGCATAATCTGATTACCAAATGATGTCATTTCTGTTAGAATACCACCCAATTTTTTGCCATGCCACATAATGTCATTTGGTAGCTTAATTTCGCAAAGCTTTCCTGTTAATTCATAGATACTATCTACAATACAATTTGCAACATCATAAGTAAGTCCATCTAATTCATTAGCAAGACATTTCGGCATAAACAAAAAACTCATAGCAATATTTTCGCCTTTACC
>CANQLS010000054.1 GCA_947624765.1 uncultured Clostridia bacterium | reverse complement strand
CTGAATTTGTAAAGATGATTGTAACTGCAACTGAATCAACTGGAAAAAGCCAATCTTCATTTTCAGATGTTGCAGAAAATCATTGGGCAAGAGAATATATAGAAAATGCTATAGCTAATGGATATATTAAAGGATATGAAGATAACACATTTAAACCTGAAAATAATATTACTTATGGTGAAGTTGTAACTGTGATTTTAAGAGCAATGGGATACGAAGAACAAGCTGAAGCATTAAAAATGGCATGGCCAGATAATTATATGCATTTAGCTGAAGAGCAAAATTTATTTGCAAAATATCCTACAAATGATTTATTAGCTGATAATGAAGCTTTACGAGGAAATGTAGCACTTATGTTATGGAATATGCTACAAGAAGATGTAAATGTAGAAGATAACAACAATGATGAAGAAACCGTTGATACAAAGCATTTATATGTTGGATTTGTAGAAAAAGTAGAGGAATCTCTAGGAACTAGATTTGTTACAATTTGTGATGAAGAAGAAAATAGTATAGAATATGAATTATTCAAAAATTCTAGTATTCCAGTTGAAAATTCTTTTGTAGTATATCGATTAAACAGTGCTAATGAATTAAGACTTACAAAACAATTATTAACAAGTGATATTGAAAGCGTTACTTATTTAGTAGAAAAAGTTAGTAAATCGCTTGCTAAGTTAGAAGGACAAGATGAACTTTTAGATTTTAGGGCAGATGAATATACTTTAAAAGATAAAGATATTAATTTAAACAAATGTACTTATTATTTAATAGAAATGGAAGATGGAAAATTCACTTCAATTACTATGTTAGATAAAGATGATGTATCACTTAAAGAAAATGATAGAATTTGTTTTGATAAAGATGTCGACATGAGTTTAATAATTAGAGAAGTTGAATAGTTACTAAATGATGTTATCTTAAATAATTCTCAAAAATTGTGTTTATGGCGGCCAATGGTCGCCGCTACAATCATATGATCATCATTGTAGAATATTATTAAAATAAAAGCTGAATAAAATAAAGGCAGGGGAAATTAAATTCTCCTGCTTTTTTGTATTGAAATTATTTACTAATATCTCTAATTATTAGGCAAATTTTCACTTCAGAGTCAAAGCAAATTCTATCATTTTCTTTAAGCGATAAACTATCTTTACTCTTTTCTTGAATAGAAACATATTCGTTATTTTCAGAATCCATTTCTACGAAATAATAACTGTATTTGTTTAAATTTATTTCTACATCATTTAATGTAAAAGTATCTAATTCTAAATCTAGCAATTTATCTTCACCATCTAGCTTAATTAGCGTATCATCTGCATTTGTTACTAATTTAGAAACATTTTCTATTTCGCTTAATAATAGTTGTTTTTTTAGCTTTAATTCATTATCTTCATTTAATTGATATACAATAAAAGAATTTAGCACAGGCTCGCTAGACTTACTATATAATTTATATTCAATTTCCTTTTCCTCGTCTTCAATAGTAACAAAATTTTCTCCTCTGCGTTCTTTAGTAGCAATAACAAATCCAACTCGTAATAATTTCGTATCAACAGTTTCTTCATCATTGTTGTTATCTTCTACATTTACATCTTTTTGTAGCATATTCCATAACATAAGTGCTACATTTCCTCGTAAAGCTTCATTATCAGCTAATAAATCATTTGTAGGATATTTTGCAAATAAATTTTGCTCTTCAGCTAAATGCATATAATTATCTGGCCATGCCATTTTTAATGCTTCAGCTTGTTCTTCGTATCCCATTGCTCTTAAAATCACAGTTACAACTTCGCCATAAGTAATGTTATTTTCAGGTTTAAATGTGTTATCTTCATATCCTTTAATATATCCATTAGCTACAGCATTTTCTATATATTCTCTTGCCCAATGATTTTCTGCAACATCTGAAAACGAAGATTGGCTTTTTCCGGTTGATTCAGTTGCAGTTACAATCATCTTTACAAATTCAGCCCTTGTTATTTTGGATGTTGGCATAAATGTATTATCGCCATAACCGTTAATAATATTTTTTTCATATAAACCATTTACTGCTTCAAAATATGGGGAATTTGTATCAACATCTGAAAAATAAGCAAATGTAATGCTACTTAAACTTAAAAGAATGGCTAATACTAGTCCTAATTTTTTCAAATTGTTCCCCTCCTTTCCATTTTATTTAAAAAGCGAGGAGATAATCTCCCCGCCTTTATATATTGTGATTAGTTACTATTCTTCAACACCTTGATTAAATGAAGCATCTTTGTCAAGTCCTCTTACAATAAATATAACTTTTGTATCTGTATCTCCGAAAACTCTATCGTTTTTCTTGAATTGAGCATTTTCAATTCCTTTTCCGAAAGATTCTACTTCTGAATCAAATTCAACGTTTCCATCTTTATCTACTCCAGCAGTTACTAAAACAAATGTTAAGTCCTTTGTAGCTTCTTTTTCAAGATCAGTTGTAACATCTATAGTTTTTGCTGCAGTACCAGTAAGTTCTCCACCTTCTTCTCCTGTTTTAGCATCTTTATCAAATGTTACAAATTCATCAGTTACATCAGTAACTAATAGTAGTGTGTCTCCAGTTGTATTGATTTTTTTGTTATCGTATGTTTCTTTTACAGTAACAACATCATCATTTAATGTGTATACAACAAGAACTCCAACTGGTTCAGTAGTTAATTTTGCATCTTCTTCATCTAATTCGTATTCTTCACCACTAATTGTTACATATTGTGTACCTCTGTATTGTCTGTAGCTTTCAACTACACCGAAGTTTAATTCGCTTGATGTAGCATCTTCTGCAACAAATACTACTTTTGCTCTTGGAGCAGCACCTTCTTCAGCTGAGAATGCAACTACACCAGTCTTAACGCCTTCTAATGCATCAGGACCATTAGAAACTTCAACTTCAAGACTTACAACTTCATCATCATCATTTAATACTGGTGTTACAGTAAGTACAGTTGTAGAAGATGTTACTTTAAGACCTGTCTTACCTACAGTATCATTTTTAGTCTTTATATAATTATCATCATCAATTGCTGTGCTGATTGAGTCAGTTTTCCATTTTGTGTCTAAGGTGTTTGCAGAAGACTTATATTCTGTTTCTAAGTCACCATAAACTTGTTTCATATCTTTAATTGTTCCATCATTATTAAATGTAACATAATAGATACCTAATTCAAATGATGCTTCTTCTACACCAAAATATGCATCTTCTTTAGTTACTTCAAATTCAGCACCTTTTGATGCTACTGCGAAGTCATATTCTTCTTCGTAACCGTCTGTATCTGTTAATAGAACATGATATGTTTTACCACCTCTAGTAGAAGTTGTATACCAAGAACCATCAGATGTCATAACATAGAAGTTACCAGAATCTTCTGTCTTAGTAATATCACCAAAATACATTTTAACAACTCTGCCTAAATAGTCAAATACTAATTCAACATCTTCATCTAAGTAATCGTTTTCTTTCTCTTTTGCTGTTAAATCAGCTACTTCAGCATCTTCTTCGCCTTCTTCACCATGATGAATTTCTAGTTTGTCTTCAATAGCTGTGTATTCAACACCATCAACTTCAATTGTGTAACGTTCTTTTACGTTTTTATCAGTTGTTACAGTTAATGATTCAAATGTACCATTATCTCTTTCTCTTGCTACAGCATAGAATGTGTCTCCCTCTAAGTGTGGAAGTGCATCAGCATCAACAGCAATTTCTGCGTAAACGTCTCCTACTTCGATATCATCTCTAGTAGCCCATTCACCATCAATTAAAACTAATGCATCTTCATCAGTAATTTTTCTTTCAACATCTCTTTCTTTTTCAACTTCAACAGATTCTGTTGGTAATGAGATGAAGTTTGTAACTTTCTTACCATTTACTAATGCTACTACATAATCCTCATTAGCTGTTAATTTTTTAACTCTTTCTTGAACATCTGCTTCAGTAACTCTGTATTCTACTTCATCAATAGAAAGTGTTTTTCCGTTTTTTGTGTCTACGTCTGTTACAGTTCCTTCTACTAATGTATCTGTTACTGTCATTGTTAAGAATTCTTCATCATCACTATTATATAGAGCTGCTACTTTCATGCCAGGAACTAATCTTAGTAAATCACCACTTGTAATTTCTCCCTCAAGTTGTGTTTTTCCGTCTTCTGTTTCTAATGTAACATAAGCTCTACCTTCATCAATTCTTAAAGTATCGAAATAGAAGTCATCATCATATTCATATCCTGGGAATTTAACGTTTAACATATAATCTGTTTTACCATATGTCATACCATTTGTTTGGTTTTCTTGTAAAACATCCCACATTTCTGTTCTTAACATATTCCAAAGAATAACTGCTACGTTTCCTCTTTTTGCACCAGCATCAGCTTCTAATTCTCCAGAAGTATCTGTTAATAGTTTTAATTCGTTAGCTTTTGTTATGTAGTTTGTTGGCCATGTGCCAGCTGATTCTACTACATTCTTATAACCTAAAGCTCTTAATGCCATTGTTACAGCTTCTGCATACGTAACAGAAATTTCGAAAGGACACTGGAGAACCCATAATATAGTTGCGTTTTGCATTTGAGAATTTTTCAAATGTGTATTATATGATATTTGTAGGAATTTAAAATGAAAAATAAATGTTTATTATGGAAGGAGATTTTTGTATGAGATTACCGAATGGTTTTGGATCAGTACACAAATTGCAAGGCAATCGTAGAAACCCTTATAGAGTAAGGAAAACGAGAGGCTGGAAAGAGGTGAATGGCAGAAAAATACAGGAATATCAAACTATAGGATATTTTAAAACAAAGGAGGAAGGCTTAGTAGCGTTAGCGAATTTTGCAAAAGCCCCTTATTCGTTGGAACATAAGGATATTACGTTTGAAGAAGTATATAATTTTTGGAGCAAAGAACATTATGCTAAAATTGTTCCTTCTGCAAGAAGGATTTGGACTGCTGCTTATCATCATAGCGAGTGCTTGGCCAAAATTAAATTTAGAGATATTCGTATTTTTCATTTGGAAAATGCAATTCGTAATGCAACAGTTGGAAATGCTACAAAATCTCGAATGAAGAGTTTGTATAATATGATGTATCAATATGCAATTAAGCATGAAATCGTAGATAAAAATTATGCTACGTTTTGTGAAACACCAAAAATAGAAAAGCAAATTGAACGTATGCCATTTACAAATAAAGAAATTAATTTACTATGGAAAAATATTGATATACCTTTTGTTGATATGATTTTAATAGATATTTATTCTGGCTGGAGACCTGGTGAATTGATTGCTATTAAGGGTAGAGATGTTAATCTTAAGGAAAAAATTATGATGGGAGGAATAAAAACAGAAGCTGGTAAAAATAGAGAAGTGCCCATTCATAGTAAGATTTATGATTTTATTGTAGCAAGATGTAAAGATAATGACGGATTTCTTTTTTGTAAGGAGAATGGTAGTCCAATGTCGTATGATGATTATCGTAACCGTTTTCGTAAGATTATGCAGCAACTTGGTATGAACCATAAACCGCATGATGCTAGACATACATTTGTTACACTTGCTAAACGTTATCATATGGACGAGTATATTTTAAAATTAATTGTTGGACATTCTATTCAAGATATTACAGAAAGAATATATACACATCGTACGAGAGAAGAGATGAGAAAAGAAATAGAAAAAATAAAATAATTCTTAGAACTGTTTGTATTTGTGTATTGTGTGTGTATTTTGAGATTGACACGATTTTTTTATTTAGTATAATATTAGTAAGGGGGCGTACTAATGAAGAAGATTTTATATTTGAGTATAATATTAGTTTTAATTTTAAGTTGCTTTTCGGTTTGCTTAGCTGCAACTTTTTATGATACTTTAGATACAAAGTATGAAGGTATTATTGAAGGGTTGGCATATTTGAAGATTGTTAATGGAACTGAAGAACATATTTTTGAACCGAATAAATCTGTAACTCGTGCAGAAATGGCGAAGATGTTAGTTATTGCACATGGATATGATAAAAATATGGAATTAATGTCGCTTAAAAACTCTTTTAAAGATGTTAAGGATGGCGAATGGTATACAGATTATATCAGTTTAGCTTCAGCGTATGGCTTGTTAAAAGGTTATCCAGATGGTAAGTTCTATCCAGATCGTGAGGTAACATATGCTGAGGTTGTTGCAATGATTTTGAGGAGTCTTGGACATCAATATATAAATGAAGATAGCGAATATGGTTGGGCTTATGAATATATGAATAAGATGCGACAATTAAAATTAAATGAAGGAGTTTTATTCTTTTTAAATGATGCAAATGCTACTAGAGGAGATGTGGCTATTTTTATTTGGAATATGTTAAATAGTACGACTTGGCATGTAGTAAAAGAATCTGAAAAAGATGGTTTGACGTATGTAGATTCAAAAGAAGTTTTATTTGATAGCGTTTTTGGTTCTGATTATGAGTTGATAGATAATAAGAAAGTAAAAGAGCTTTCAGTACAAGAGGGCAATATGTACGTAAAATTGGAAGGAAAAGAAGAAATGGAATTAGAAGGTGTTCTTCCAATTTATGCATTGGGTGCGAGTTTGAGTGGTATTTATGATAAAGAAGATAAAAAGTTAGTAAGTTATACTTATGATATTGAATATTCATTGGTAGAAGGCAATACGAAAGATTTAGAGGAAGATGGTTATAAATTTAAAAATGTTTCTAACAAGATTTTTATTTGCGGATCTAAAAATGATTATGCTTTCTTATTAATGGAACGTGAAGGTTCACAAGATGTTATTAAAAGAATGATTACATTGGACTTAGGTGATAAAATAGAAATATCTAGTTTAAAATCTAATAAAGAAAATTTAGTGATTAATGACGAGATAACAATTAATGATGATGAAGCTATTTTGCTAGACGGTAAGAAAGTAATCTCTTGGAATAAATTAGAAAAAGGAGATCAAATTCTTTGTGTTGAAGAAAATGCTTTATATCTTTATGTAACGGAGTATAAAGAAATAAAAGATGAAGAAGAAGAAAAGAAAGACGAAAAAGAAGATGTTATTGCTTTATATTACATTTCGGATATTGCTTATGGTTCTAGAGGCGGCGTGCATTTTCTACTTTCAAATGGAAAAGAGTCTGAAAGATATTTTGAAAATATTAGTTTAAGTAAAATTAATAATGGAGATTTAGTTGCAGTAACGTTTGAATCTGGCGATATTAAAAGTATTGAGGTTGCTAAAGAAGCTGAATATGAAGAGGGAACGTTGGTATTATTAACAACTGGTAATGAAAAATATGAAAATCATATGTTAGGCAAATATATTATATCGGACAAAACTGAGATTTACAAAGTTTCAAAAAGATATGCAAATAATTCCGATGATATTATTGAAAGTTGTACATTAGAAAAAGTGAAAGAATCTGCTTTAGAAAATTTGGAAGATACTCATATAAATATTTTGCATGAAAAGAATAATGCTAAGGTGATTTTTATTGAAAAAGAAGTTAATAAATTTTCAGTATTCTATGCGAGGGTAAAAGAAATTATTATTGATGGTGCCAAAATTAGTGTTAGAGTTTCTCCAGTAGGTAGTGCAGTAAAAACATATGAAACAATAGGATTAGTAGATTTTGACGAAGGAGATTTGATTAGTTATACATTAAATGATAAAGACGTTTTGAGAATAGTAGAAGTATATAGGCATACTGTATTAGGTTATGATAAAGATTTGGTGGTTAAAGAGATACAAGATAATGGAAAGATAGCAATATTGCAAAACGGTTTAAGACTAGATACAAGAGATACCGTATGGAATGATAAATATGAATGGGAAGATTATAAAATTTTAAAAGCAGACGTAAAGTATAATGTTGATGCATGGGGATTTACAAGTTGCGAATTTTCAGAAATGTCTAAGTTAAGATTTAAAGTCGGAGATAGAATTGCAATTGATGAATTAGAAGGAGTGGTTGTTGTTTATAGTGGATACACTGTTAAATAAGGCATACAGACATTTAATGGCGGTCAATGACTAATGACCGCCATTGCATTTCATTTCAATGACGTCCTCAAACTTTTGTTAAAACTTCCAATACGAATAAAACAGAAAGAAGATAAAATAAGAAATTGTTCTTATTTTATATACTTAGAATAAAATATATAAATTATAAATATAATAATATTAATGGATAGAAATTTAACGTTTTACTTGACAAAATCAAGTTTAAAATGCTATACTATCTATAATAGATCAGTACTTCAGAAAACCTACGGGACTGAAGTCGGAAATGAATTGTACCTCGGATAACCCACGGGACCGAGGTCTTTTCTTGTATAGGAGGCTAACATTGGAAAAAATATTTAAAACAATAGATGAACAAATAGAACTATTACAAAGCAGAAATTTACTTATTAAAGATAAAGAAATTGCAAAAGAAATTTTATTAAATAATAACTATTACTATTTAATTAATGGCTATAAAGAGTTATTTTTAGATAAAAATAGTAAGATTGAAACATTTCATAATGAAACAACATTAGAAGAAATTTATGGTTTATATGAATTTGATAGAAGAATAAGAATTATATTTTTAGAATATATTTTGTTAATAGAAAGGAAAATTGATACTTATATAGCCTATGAATTCTCCAAAAATCATGGTCATAAAGATTATTTAATTCCAAACAATTTTAATAATATCAGTAAAAACAAAGATTTAATTGATAAATTTTTAAATGATATTAATCTTGAAATCTCCCATCAATACAAAAATTCAAATAAAATGGTTATACACTATTTAGACAAATATAACTACATACCTTTATGGGTATTAATAAGAATATTATC
>CANQLS010000053.1 GCA_947624765.1 uncultured Clostridia bacterium | reverse complement strand
AATTAAATTTTCAATTTCTTCTTTCTGAGGAGAAATTTTAGGGAATTCTGTTTTAATATATCCTTCTATACTTTCCAATGCAGATTTGCTTGCTACTTCTCCACCATTTACTCCACCCATACCATCTGCTACTATAAACAATTTCAATTCATCTGTAATATTAGGCACAAAAATACTATCTTCATTATTTTCACGTTGTTTTCCCTTATCAGTCAGGCCGTAAAAACGCAAAATAATCACCTCAATTCCAACTTTCACTAAATACATTATATATGTTTTTTATTTTTTTGTCTATTGCATTTTAATAATTATTTCTAACTAATTGACCACACGCAGCATCAATATCTGAACCTAGCTCTCTTCTTACGGTTGCTACAATTCCTTTATCATTTAAGAAATCACGAAATGCTAAAATTTTTTCTGTACTACTTTTTTCATAAATGCCATCTTTAATTTTATTAACAGGAATTAAATTAACATGACAAAGCATACCTCGTAATAATTTAGCAAGATGATTTGCATCATCTAAAGAATCATTAACTCCATCTACTAAGGCATATTCGAAAGTAATTCTTCTATTCGTTTTTTCAATATATTCTTTACAAGCTACTATTAATTCTGAAATAGGATATTTTTTATTCACTGGCATCATAGATGTACGTACATCATCTCTACTACTATGCAATGATATACAAAGATTACATTGTATATTTTCCTCTGCTAATCTTTTAATATTTGGTATCAATCCACAAGTAGAAATACTAATATGTCTAGCCCCAATATTTAATCCCTTAGGATCATTAATTAATCTAATAGCTTTTATTACATTATCATAATTATCTAATGGCTCTCCTATTCCCATAAATACAATATTAGAAATTCTTTCGCCACTATGCCTTTCAATTTCTAATATTTGTGATATGATTTCACCTGGCGTTAAATTTCTCACAAAACCAATTCCTGCAGATGCACAAAAATTGCAGCCCATTTTACAACCTATTTGATTAGATAAGCAAGCCGTATTTCCATATTTATATTTCATCAAAACACTTTCAATTGCATTACCGTCATTTAACTCTATTAAGTATTTTATTGTACCATCTTTTGATTTTTGAAATTTAGCAATTTTAGTACAATTCAATTCATAATTTGCTTTTAATTTTTCAATTAAGTCTTTCGGTAAATCTGTCATTTCTTCAAAAGAAGTAACACCTCTATAAAGCCATGCAAAAATTTGTTTAGCTCTATATTTCTTTTCACCCATTTTTAAAAGTTCATCTTCTATTTCTGACAAATATAAATCTCTTAAATTCATACTTCACCTCTCTAATTTTTTCTTAACTTTGCAATGTAAAATCCATCTGTATTATCAATATGTGGATATAACTTCTTTTCATCTACTAATTTAAATTCATTATGATTTTCTAAAAATTTAGCTATTTGTTCTTCATTCTCATCTTTTAAAATTGTACATGTACTGTATACTAATGTACCTCCATTTTTAAGATATTTTGAACAGTTCTCCAAAATTTTTTGTTGAATTGTTGTTAATTCTGAAATATCTTCCGGCTTTCTACTCCACTTAATTTCAGGCTTTTTTCTAATTACACCTAATCCACTACAAGGTACATCTAATAAAACTTTATCATATTTTTCAAACTTCTCATCTTGATAAATAGTAGCATCTTGCATACTTGCATCAATTATTGAAACGCCTAATTTCTGCGCCGCTTCTTTAACTAATTTTATACGATGTTCATGAATATCCCAAGCATCAATATGACCTTTGTTATGCATTTGCTGAGCTAAATAAGTAGTTTTCCCTCCCGGTGCACTGCAAGCATCTAAAACTATATCACCGTCATTTACTTCTAACATTAAACATGCAAGCTGTGCTCCCTCATCTTGCACCACATAATACGGAGAATCAAAATCACTTATTTTCTCTGCAATAATACTATCGGGCAAATTTCCTGCTTTTCCAGTTACTAATTTTTGCTCTAACAATTCTTCGCGTGTTGCTTTTAATGTATTAACTCTAATTGTAATAGGTGGCACTTCATTATTAGCTTCTAATAAACTTTTTACAAAATTCACATCATATTGCTTCAATAGTTCGCCAACTAACCATAATGGATGCGATGTCATAATTGATATAATTTCATTTTGATTTAAATTTTTTTCTTTTAAATATTTTAAAAGTTTTTGTAATTCTTCTTTTTCTATTTTTCTTAAAATTGCATTTGTAAAACGTACTGATGCTTCATGCCCATATTTTTTAGATAATTTTACACTTTCATTAACTGCAGCACTTATAGGAATTTTATCAAGCCAAACAATTTGATAAATTGCAATTCGTAAAATATTTAAAATCCAATTTGAAATTTTTTTCAAACGAATATTAGAATATCTTTTAATTATCTCATCTATTGTTAATTTCCATGTTAAAACGCCATATACAATTTGTGATGCTAATGCTTTATCTTCTTTACTTAAATCACTTTTTCTTAACTCCTTATCTAATGTCGTATTAGAATAGGCTTCTCCCACCTCTATTTGATACAACAAACGAATTGCTAATTCCCTAGCTGACATATTCATATCCTCCTAACGAATAAGCCGCATCTTATTGCGGCTTTTAAATCTCTAATTTTTAAGCATCACTCCTAGCACGTTTTAGACGTTTTTCACGTGTTAAAGGCTCTACTTCTGTTTTTTCTTCTTTGGCTATTTTGTATTCTCCTTCGTAAATATCTTTTGGACGTTTTTGTGATAGTCCAAAATAATATAAAATAGCATCAACAATTCTATTGCAAGCCATACCATCACCATAAGGGTTAGTAGCTTTACTCATTTTTGCATATTCATATTTATCTGTTAATAATTTATTTGTTTCTGAAACGATTAAATCTTTGTCTGTACCAACAATCTTAACAGTACCAGCAGTCACAGCTTCAGGTCTTTCAGTTTCATTTCTCAAAACTAAAACTGGTTTTCCAAGTGATGGTGCTTCCTCCTGAATACCACCAGAATCTGTTAATACTAATGTACATTTATTAATCAAGTTATGAGTCGTAATTACATCTAGAGGTTCTATCAAATGAACATTTTTAATATCATCTAATACCTCATGTGCAACTTCTTGCACCGCTGGGTTTAAATGAACAGGATATATGACCTCAATTTCAGGATGCTTTGTTGCAACTTCTTTAACGGCTTCGCAAATATTCTTCAATGGTTCTCCAAGATTTTCTCTTCTATGTGCTGTCATGAAAATAACTTTCTTTTTAAAATCAATTTTTGAAAGAACAGGATGAGTAAATTGATAATCTTCTTTTACAGTTGTTTTCAAAGCATCGATAACTGTATTTCCTGTTACATAAATTAATTTTTCATCTACTAATTCTTTCATCAAGTTATTCTTATTGTTTAATGTTGGAGCGAAATATATATCTGCAAGTGTTGTTACCATACAGCGATTAGCCTCTTCAGGATATGGAGAATATTTGTCGTATGTTCTAAGCCCTGCCTCAACATGCCCTACTTTAATCTTATTATAAAAAGCTGCAAGACTGGCTGCAAATGTTGTTGTAGTATCACCATGAACTAGCACAATATCTGGCTTTTCTTTTTCCATTACATCGTATAATCCTTCCAATACACCAGCAGTAATATGTGTTAAAGTTTGTTTTTCCTTCATTATATTTAAATCATATTCAGGTACAATATGAAAAGCTTTCATCACTTGATCAAGCATTTCACGATGTTGTGCAGTTACACAAACTATTGTTTCAATATCTGGATTTTCTCTTAACTTTAAAATCAATGGGCACATTTTAATTGCCTCAGGTCTAGTTCCAAATACAGTCAAGACTTTCAATTTACCACCATTTGACAAATTTTTTGGTTCAGGTGCAAATATTTTTTTTCTGTGATTTACTTTCACATTCTTTGATTCTAATACCATTAATAGCAAGCAAATTGTAAGAAAACCGATAACTTTCCAAACACTACTTTGCATTAATACAATAGCAAACAATCCTAATAAAGCAGTTACTGTATATAAAATAAGAACAGCTTGTCTTTGCGTAAGTCCTGCATCTATTAAACGATAATGTAAATGTCCCCTATCTGCCTGCATTATAGACTTTCCTGCAAGAATTCTTCTAACCATTGCAAATAACGTATCAAAAATAGGAAGTGCCAATACTATAATCGGTAAAACTATTGCCATTACTGTATAAGTTTTTGCCATACCCATCATAGAAGCTGTAGCAAGAGTATAGCCTAAAAAGTTAGAACCCGCATCGCCCATAAACGTTTTTGCAGGATTAAAATTATATGGTAAAAATCCAATTAACCCACCTAATAAAGCGGAAACAATAACAAGTGGTATTTGTGCCGCACCATTAAGTACAAAAATTACAAGTAAAGAAAGTGTTGCAATTGCTGATACTCCTGTTGCCAAGCCATCTAATCCATCAATTAAATTAATAGCATTTGTAACGCCTATAATCCAGAAGAACGTAACAACAATTGATAATAATTCATCTAATCCATAAATTTCTAAGAACGGAATGTGAATATATCCGATACGAATTCCGCTACTAATTACGCATATAGCCGCCAAAACCTGTCCTAATAATTTCATCCATGGCTTAATATTTTTAATATCATCTATTAATCCTGTTATAGCAATTATTACTGCTCCAGCAAAAAAGCCAAATAAATTTACATCTGTAAAATTAATTGTTTTATCAATTTCGCAACACAAAAAAATGAGAGCAGTTGAAATAAAGAAACCAGCTATAAAAGCTAAACCACCAATTCTTGGCATAGGCTTTTTGTGTATTTTTCTTGGATCTTTTGGAACATCTAAAGCTCCTATTTTATATGCTAATCTAATTGTAAAAGGAGTTAATATCGCGGACGCTACTGCCGCAATTACAAACGCCACTATCATATTTAAAACCATTTTTCTTACCTCGTACTTTCTTCATAATTATAAATTTTATCTAATCGTTTCTGATATTTTCCCCCTAAAAATTCAGTTTCTAACCAAACTTGAATAATATAGTATGCAACTTCCTTCGAAACTTCATCAGCACCAATAGCAATTACATTAGCATTATTATGTGCTTTCGCCGTTTTGGCAGTATTAACATTGTAACATAATGCACAACGAATTCCTTTCACTTTATTTGCTGCAATTGTCATTCCTATACCACTACGGCAGATTAAGATTCCTTTTTCACATTCACCATTTGCAACGCTTTCTGCAAGTGGGAATGCCACGTCCGGAAAATCCATAGATTCTTCCGAAAAAGTACCAAAATCTTTAAAATCTATATCATTGCACTCTTGCATAATGTATTTTTTTAATTCATAACCTCCATGATCGCAACCAATTGCTATCAAACGCTACCACCCCTAACTTATTTTCTCCTAATATTATACATTAAATACAAAAATATTCAAGTAAATTCGCAATAATTTCGCATTATGTAATCTTTCAATTATATGAAAAAGACCTATGACCATTTTGTCATAAGCCTTTTTAAATATATATTCACTTAATTAGTCTTGTTTTTCCCACTTTACTAATCCTTCAGCATCAGCATTCCACTTATATGTTCCAGCTTCAAAAACGCTTTCACTTTCTTGATAAGAAGCAGCTTCTCCAAGAATAAATGTTGAATCATTTCCATTACCATGAACTTTTTCAATGCTTCCACCGTTTAATGTTAAAATAGCATAATTTCCTTTATCATACTCTACGTGAACTTTACCAATTGTTCCACCTTCAATAATAGCAGTTGCTCCTTTATTTTCTCCTGCGCCACTTGAATTAGCATTCAAATATATATCTGCTCCGTCAGTACAATTTTCACAAGCATCATCTAGCTTTGTAATTGTATTACCCGTAATATCGCAACCTTCTTTTACAACTAATTTTGCAGTAGAAGCAATCCATAAACCACCAGCTAAACCATAAGATTTGTTATTTTTTATTTGAGTATTAACTAATGTTAATGTTCCGTTTGTATTTCCAAAGAAAATAGCCCCATCAGTTCTAACACCTTGTGCATCAACTTCAGTTGTATTATCTTTAATAACACAAGTATCTAATATTAAATCTACATCTCCTTTTGTAGCAATAGCAGAACCTGAATTTGCCACATTTCCATTCATAATTGTAACGTTTAACAACTCTACAATATATTTTTCTGTATTTTTTGCATTATCTATATATATTGCACGACTCTTGCTATCTTTTAAATCAAATGTAACATTTTGAACTTTTGCATTAGCCATAATATTCATCAAACTCAAATCAGATTTTTCTTTAGCTGTAATTGTTTTTTTATTGCCATCAATAGTAATATCTTTTTCAATAGTTAGTGCACTACCTGTTAATTCAATATCACCTAATAACTTAATAACATCTCCGTCTTCTGCATTTTCAAGAGCTTCTTCTAAAGTTTTATAACCGACTAAAACATTTTCTTTTCTAATACCTACTAAGTAGCCCCCCTCTTTCATAAGAGCTTCTAGATTTTCAGCAAGTTCCCAAACATACATATATTCTTCGTTAAATTGAACTTTTGCAATATCATAACCTTCTACTTTTACAATATCACTTGCATTATCATTTGTTAATTCTGACCAAATCTTCAAATTATCTTCTAAAACATTTTCACCTTGTAGTGTCAATACTGTTTCCTTATCTTCTGGAACTTTCTCTCCTCTGTCTACGTTAATTGCACCCCAAGTATTTCCAGATGTTTTTAAATTAGTAGCTGTTACAATGGCACCATTTACTAATAACCCTTCACCTGTACTATTTTTAATAGTAACATCTTCAATTATTACTTTACTCATATAAGCTTGAATTCCACGTGCATTTTTATTTGCATCTACAACAAAATTACTTAATTTAACTTCCTCATCTCCAGCAGTAACACAAATAACATATTTAGCACCGAACAATTCTTCTGAAATGTTATTTTCCATAGTAATGTTATGATTATCACCATCTAAAACAAGGCCTCTGCTAATAGAAATACTAGATGTTAAAACTATATCTTCTGTAATAATACCTTCCTCTGTTATATCTTGTTCACCATTTTTTCCAGCCACAAAAGCTTCTAATGTAGCTTGATTTTTAATTTCAAATTTCCACATAGCTTTTAGCGTAATATCTTCTGTAATGCTGTTTTCGAAATCATATGCTTCACCATTTAAATACCAACCATCAAAAACATATCCTTCTCTTGTTGGATTTTCTGGTCTTTCAACTTTATTATTTTTTTCAACCTTTATTTCTTCATCAGAAGCATTAATGCCTCCATTTGCATCAAATGTAACTGTATATTTTTGTATTGGATTTGAAGGTTTTGAACCTGATTGTGTATGCTGCGTATCACCAGGTTTTACCTCTTTACCTCCTGCTACTGTATTTTCAGATTTTTCAGAAGTCCTTACTTCTGTATCTTTTGTTTCAACAGTAGTATTTTTAGCACCATCCATAACCTCTACATTTGAAACTGTTCCATTACCTTTAATATCTGTATCAGAAATATTTTCTGTTACATCAATATTTTCAACTTTACCATCTACTTTTATTTCAGCATTATCTGCCTTTATCTCAACATTTTTTGCTGTAGCACCTTTTTCTACAATAATTGTATCATTAGTACCAGCAATATCAATTTTTTGAGCATTTGTCTTACCATCCAAAACAATAGTAATATTATCTGCCTTTACTAAAATCTCTCCCTCTGATTGCATACCATCTAACTTAATATCGCCATCTTCTGCACCTTGAGCAATCATAATATTACCCTTAGAAGAGCCTTTAATAGTAGCTTTTTTGGCAACAATTACCGTCATCTTATCTTCATCTGTAATTTCATAATCACCATCTTCTTGCACATAATTAGCAATTGTTTTATTAATTATTTCTAAAATTTCTGCTCTTGTTGCATTACTATCTGGATTTAATAATCCATCGCCTTTTCCTTGAACGATATTTTTAGATACCATACCAGAAACCAATCCCTTAGCCCAACTTGACACTTTATCAGCATCTTTGAAATCTTTCAAATTGTCTTCTTCAGCCTCAGCAATGCCTAGAGCTCTACCAATCATAACCATAGCTTCTTCTCTAGTAATAGAAGTATCTGGCTCAAATAAATTTTCACCAATTCCTTTAACAATACCAGCATTATTACAAGCAGAAATAGCATTATAGAACCAAGCCTCATTATCAACATCTGAAAATGTAGAACCTTTCTTGTTTTTTAATTCTAATAGCTTATTAACTACTTGAGCTAATTCTGCACGAGTCATATTATCGTCAGGTTTAAATAAACGATCTCCATACCCCTCAACAATATTATAACCTGTCCATCTTTCAATTGCCTTGTC
This sequence comes from uncultured Clostridia bacterium, assembly GCA_947624765.1. Lineage (GTDB taxonomy): Bacteria > Bacillota > Clostridia > TANB77 > UBA1234 > RGIG4465. The sequence continues at coordinate 487 of CANQLS010000053.1, read as the reverse complement.
AGCCCAATGGCCCTCTGTATCAGTATAAGAAGTTGCGAAAGAAATTGTTCCAGCCAAAAGCATACAACTTGTTACTGATAACACTTTGAATAAAAACTTATTCATCTTATCTACCTCCATCTTTAGTATTTAATTACCTCATGCAACACGTTTTATGTTAAGCACATCTTCATTATACATTCTTGTTTACATAAATTCAACATCAAATCGGAAATTACATTTATCTAACTCGTTTACCTATTTTTTGAAAAAATACCTATTGATTTATACTACATATTTTTGCTATTATATAAACATGGAGGCGAAAAAAATGATTGTTGTAGCAACAAACGAAGAATATGAATTTGCAAAAAAGAGATTTCCGGAAAATGAAATTATAAAAACAGGAGTTGGAGCATTAAATGTAATTAATGCTTTAAAAGATTTGCCAAAAGATACACCAATATTAAATTATGGCTTAGCGGGAAGTAGCAAAATACCCAAGGGG
>CANQLS010000052.1 GCA_947624765.1 uncultured Clostridia bacterium | reverse complement strand
ACCTCCTATAGCCCCTCCAACAGCTCCTGAAAATGCTCCATTTTCAAATCCATCTAGGAAGGAACCTCCTTGACTCATGCTCTCTAATCCACCTGAAACACCTCCTATAACTGCTCCAAATATTGCTCCCCAACATGCTCCAATCAAAAGAGCACCCGCTCCAGGAGCAAGTACAATAATCGCTATTGCCACAATGACAATAATTGCAGTTGCAATCAACTTCCAGTGCTTTGCGCACCACTCTGCAGCCTTCTCGACTTTATCCACTATTTTTTCAATAGCGTTCTTTTCACAATCTGGTTTTAGATAACTATATTGTGAATAAAAATCCTTCTTTGACTTGTTGATTTCATCACATGCAGAATTATCTCTTTTAACTGTAGTTGTAATAAAAGTAGTGACCTGTTTATTTAATTTTTTTAAATCGCTGACTTTTTCTTTCTCAGTTTTGGATGAAGAACTAATGTTATTAACTGTTTCTTGTAAATTGTATGTACTACTACTTATACCTTGCAATGTAGATTTTAATGTCCCTAACTGAGTGTCTAAATTGTTTGAGGATTTTATTATATTATCTATTAATCCTCCGACACCGTTCAGCTTATCTTTATGTAATGTTATGGTTGCCATTCACTTTTTCCAAACTTCTCTTTAAGAACTAATTAACCCAGTTAAAAATGAAATATTAACGTATACTATTTTTCATTTTCCAACTCGCCTCTGAATAATATGTTGTAAATAGTATTCTCATCCTTTTCTGATAATACTTTTATATTTATATGAACTTCTTCGCTCTCATCTTTAATATCACTATAAGACACATCTGTAATACTTGGCATTTATATCACTCACTTTCATCCCCATAAGGATTTTTATTAAACTCTGCTAAATCATCATCTAGTTTACCATATTGTTGTCTGATATCCTTTACTGCACTGTTATTAATTGCGTCAAGAACATCATCTACGCTACCTATTTTTTCTAATATATGATCTGTTTCATATTTATAGGCATCAGCTCCAACACCTTTCCAACCGCTTAACAATTCCTTGTTAATACGCTGAAATTCTTTTTGAATTGCTTTAAATTCTGCACATACTTTTTTGCTATCTTTCTCAAATTGAGCAATTTTGCTTGTATCGGCAGAATTAAACTTTGAACTACTCATAACGTACATCCTCCCAATCATTTTTTATGAATTTTATCTTTTTAAGGCTATCAGCTTCTACATCGTAGTAATAACCATCACCAAGTTCGCATTTCGCATAATCTTCTTTTAAAGATTTTATATCCATATCCCCAAATACTGTCTTGCTACCTCTTTCGCTAGCAAATTCAGCAATATTATCTAGAACAAAAATTGATTTTAATGAACTATTAAAAATAGAATTTACTTCTACATCAGTTATTTTTTTAACATCGGTAAAAATAAAAATGAAGTTTCTGTCTTCTGCAACATCCAGCAATTCTGGAAGAAGGTAATGAATAAACTCTGAATTTATCTTCGAATTAATGTATATTGATTTACTCTGAATGATAAATACTGTTGGCTCTGAATTTGCACTGTTTCTGCTCTTTGGAAACTGATCGTCATTTATCCTACCATATATTCCTTCTAGAATATCCAAATAATTGTCAGATAAATCCATATATTCTTCATGTATTTTTAAATAAAATTGCTGAATTGGAGATAATTTCTTCTTAAGAAATCCTGCCTCGCCATACTCTCCTGCTTCATATTTTAAATCAATTTCTTTGAATTGATTTATCACCTCGCACCTAAATCCATTTTTGCTATAATATTCATAAAATGGAGTCAACTGCTTTCTTCCATCATCAAAGAAGATATATTTTGCTCTTGGTAATTCTTTACTAATTCCTTCAAGTAAAGTACATAGAAGATTTGTTTTTCCAAACTCCTTTTTCCCATAAATCGCAACCACACGTGAATTATCCAAATCAATAGCAACCGGTTCGCATTTGACATAATCAAGTCCAACTTCTATTCCCTTAATACTGTTACTGTCAAGTTCTTTTAGTTGCTCATAATCTACTCTTTTTAATTCTTGAGGGAATGTTTTATATCGTGTAGCAACATGCTTTAAATATTTCTCTTCGTATTCGTTCAGAGCAGCATTTTCAACATTTTCATATTTTCTATTTAAATTAAAAACAAATTTACTATCCATATCTTCTATATCTTCTGCTAAGAAACATTGTACTTCATATGGATTATTCATTTGGAACGTTCCCGTAACACCTTCTGGTTGTACTGTAACATTTGCATAACCTCTTCCAGGAATATTACCAGCAGCTTCAACCTTCATGTTAAAGATATCAGTGTATTTATCTATTGGAAGATTTAATGCAATTTTCTGCTTAAATGATAACAAATAACTTAATATACCTTTTGTATCTGTAGCCGTAAACACAATACTAATTCCTTTAGATGATCCCTCACGACACAATCTTCCAAACTTTTCTTGATATGAATAATATCTATCTTCATCAATAAATGCGTTTAAATTATCAATGATAAAAGTTGTGTGTATAGGACGCTTATCTTCCTCACAATTTCTAAATATCTTACCATCTAATTTTTTAGTATTATCACTTAGTATTGATTCTAATATTTTAAATGTTCTTTTAACATATTCTTCATTTGAATTATCGAAATATGCTGATATAAGCGGTGCCTTTTCATATGCAGACAGCGCACCACCAAAATCTAAAATAAAAATCTGTTCATTTTTCTCGTTTCTAATCTTATGTAATATATTAATCAGCAGTCTTAAAAAATTTGTTTTTCCATTCATTGATGCTCCAAACACTGCTATGTTTGAATCCAATAAATCAACCTTAAATGGAGGTTGCATCTGTATGATTGGTATATCATATTGTCCCAAAGTACATATAATACTATCTGTCATCTTTATTCGTACCTCCATTCTGTTTCATCTAATATCACAGCTTTTAATGGATCTCTAAAGATTTTAACAGGTTTATCAAACTCGTCTTCAATCTCTTTAATCACATCTGTAATATATTTTAATTGAGTATCATACTCACTAACATTTTTGTTTTTCTTCTCAATAATAATATTATCTTTAGAAGAATTATAATATTTTGTATCGAATGCTCCAGTAGAAGGTACATATGTGACGTTTACCGGTGGTTCGATATCCATGTTCTTATTTGCTCCTGTATAAGCTGATTGGAAATATTCATACCTACTTCCAGTACCAACTAGCAAATATGCTCGTCCGTTACCAGGCATTGTTGCAGCTGCAGCATCAGGTGTTCCAAGCATTTCCTTTGATGCTTGCTTAGTTGCAACCTTCAAACATATTTTTGATTTAGAGTTAACACGGATATCATCCGTAATCGCTCCTTCAATATTTTGAGAAATCAGAATAATATGTAATCCTAAAGTTCTACCAACTCGGGCAATTGTTGTAATCTCTGCAATGAAATCTACATCATCTGATTCACTGGAGAATCTTTTTAATTCTGTAAATTCATCTACTACAAGTACTAAATGTGATAAAGGCTTAATCTTAGAAATATCACCATTAAGTGCTTCCATTTGCATTTTATTATTCTTAATCTTATTAATAAGTACTTCTCGCTCTTCAGCTTTTGAGCTGTCGCCTTCTATCTCTTTTATTCTCTTAATAATTCTTGCAGCACGTATATATGCATCACAATTATCTACACCAAGTTCTGATAATATAAGCATTCGTTTTTTTATTTCTGCATTTAATGACTCTAAAAATCGTTTCAACATATAAACAGCAGAAATACCTTCACTCTCACCAGTAGTATTTGTTACCGCTCCTACACAATGTGGTAAATCTCCTAATCTATCTGAGAAACCTCCACCTTTCATATCTACAAGCATAATATTTAAATCCATAGGTGAGTATTTCATACATAAACCAATAAGATATGTAATAATTGTTTCAGATTTACCTGATCCTGTAGTACCCGCTTCTAGCATATGTGGTCCATCTGCCTTTTCATGTAAATCCAAATAAATAATACCGTGCTCATTTTTTCCTAAGGGAATCTTTAAATCTCTAGTAACATCATTCTTGCTAACATTATTCCAATTGTTTCTGATACTATCGACAATTTCACTATTCTCAACCATCTTTGAATTATATCCATATAATTCAAATAAAGTAACCATAGATGGAACCTTTCCATTTTCAGCAATTCTTGTGTAATAAATTGAACTCAACTGTCTATATGCTTTTTCAAATGCTTCCTTATAACTATCTGCGCCTTCAAAAATAAATCTATTTTGAAAATGCTTATATTCAATTAAACTATCCGTATTTGCTGCACCATCTGATTTCGAACTGTCTTCGCTTAAGGCTTTTAACTGTTCACGGCTTAATACATTATATCTCATACTAAGCTTTCTGTTATCTTTTATGTTTTTATCTAAATCAATAATACTTCCGCAATACTTTGGAAGCATATCTTTATGCCTTTGAATAAATATGAATGTTAATCCTAATTTGTTAACATACTCTTCGCCTTCTTTTGGAGCTTCTGGAAGATACTTTGAAAAGGCAGTTTCCTTGATATCATAATCATAGAACACAATGCAAACAATTTGTTTTTGTTTTACAACTTCTTTTCCTTCATCATCTCCTTCGGATTCAGATGATTCTTTGCTACGCTCATTCATTATGCTTGATAATCTGCCAAAAGCCTCTCCTGAACTTTCTTTGTCAAAAATAAACTGAGATAGATTTTCAAATAATTCATTTGTATGTGGTAAATATTTATAGTTCTTTGTAGTTTCACTTTGTAATATACTATTATCTTCTCTGTTGAAAAAAAATACTAACTGTAAATCTTCAGGAGAGTGATAATAAGCTAATTCATATACTAAATGTCTAACAAAGTCCTGTGACATCTTCTCATCATCAGAAATCACACCTAATGCTCCACATTTTTTTAAATCTAATAATAGTGGTGGCATAACAGGTTGCCCATTTTTATCTTTTTTATCACTTCTAAGATAATTGAAACCTAATACTTCATCACCATCTAGACCCTTATTTGCAAAGTTATAAGCTAAATCTGTTAATAAAAATCTATTCTTATTGTCTCTACTTATCTGATCTGATGTTCTTGTTTCTTTTTTCTTGCCTTGCTGTGGTAAGAAAATGTCTATTCCTAAGTTACCATCAGAATATCTTTTTGTTTTATAAAAAATATCATAAAAAATATTGTCTTTTTTTTCTGCTTTGATTTCAAATAATGGTTTTACTTCTGCAGATTTTCCAAGAGATAATCGCATAAAATCATTATCACTTTGAGATCTTGCAAAAATACTATCATCAATTTCAGCTGTTTTATAAAACAACTGTTCTATATCTGGATACACACTATTCAAGTATGTAATATCATTATCTTGCCAAGTGACAATTGTTTTCATAACTCTTGAAATATAATTTTCGTAATTTGCCTTCCACTCTTTTACATCAACCTTATACTGTCTTTTCTGCTTGTTATAATTATAAAATGCTGTTACCCCTGATATCATAGGCATTGCAAGAGTCATTATCATCATAGCATTGTTCATAGTAGAATTGTCCGAAAGAAAACTACATAAGATTCTAATACCACCCATACCTAAAAGAGATACGGCCATTGGAACTAAAACATCCATTAATGAGCCCGACTTTTTGCTAGGCATATCATTTGGTGGAATAATATCAATAACTGATGGCTCAATTACATTTAGTCTTCTTGAACTAATATTATATTCTAATGAATCTTTTTCTTTAAGAATATAACTACTTGAATTCTTAAATAATGTTTTTCTTACAATTCTATCCTTATCAGTTATCAAAATGATACTTGATGTAACTATTCCCAACTCTGTTAAAGAGCATTCATAAAAGTATTTTTCATTGTTTGCTGTTTTTTCTTTAAAATTGATAACACCATGCATTCCGTTTGAATCATATAATACGGGAATCTCACCATGTGTCTTTATAAATGAATCAAACAACCCATAACATTCTGAAGTGCTTAATCCACCTTCCTCTTTGTCATCTTGGTCTGAATGCTTCTTTAAACCAAAATAAATTGCTTCTATTAATGCTTTTAAAGTAATATCTTTAATTACCAAAAAAGTCATATCTCTATGTAATGTATCTTTTTCAAACCTAACAGACACTAGAATCTCATTATTTTTCATAAGTATCTCCCATACTGCTTATTATCTGCATTATTTTGTCAGTTGCCCCTTCAAGACGGAATGGGGTATCTATAAGAATCTTACTTTCATTTACAATTAACTCTGGCATCCTAAATTCAATTATGCTTGCCACAGATACAACAGCGTCAATATTATTTTCTATTTTCTTATCTTCGAAAACAAACTCCTGCTTTACATCAACTTTCGCCACAATAGGCTTATCTAATGATACTTGAGTAGCTTCAATAGACACATCTACTACATCTGGCATGTTCACATTTATTGCCTTTGCTAATTCAACCTTATTATTAGTATCTACGTCTACTTCAATAATTGGAGCGCCTAACACTGTCTTTTCAATACCAGTCAACTTTACTTCATCTAAATCGCTATAATGAATCTCTGTTGTTTTAGCAATCAACACATCTTCTTTTTCTATTGCTACTTGTTCTGGTAAATCTATCTCAATTTTTTCTTCCTGAGGTATATATATTTTAGTATTTTTTATTTCCACATTGTCTTCACTAAACTCATAAACTTCAGGTTCTATATAATCATCTTTTATAATTAAATCAATATTAACATTGCCAACTTCCTCTGAATTAAAACTAATCTCTGGATGCGATGTGTTAATACTAATATCATTTTCAATTTCAACTTTTTCGTATTTTATTTCATTTACATAAATATCTGCTTCGGCAACTAATTCAGGAATATCCGATATTTTTACTTCTGTGAAATTGTAATCAACTTCACTATTTGGATCTTCTACTACAACAGTTGGTAATTCAACTTTTTCATTGCTTGGAGCATCATATTTGTTATCTAAAGTTTTCGCAATAACAATATTCTCGCTTTCTGAAATTTTATATTCTTCATCCAACTGATGTATCATATTTTCGAGTTGTCCAGCATTTTCTTTTCCATCGATAGTATTAGGTGAGAATAATTCATCAATCACAATCTTTGAATCTTTTATATTACTGATATCAATTGCTTTATTAGTTTTAACTTTCGATAAATAAACATATTCAGGTTTTATTTCCGGATACTCAATATTCTCGAGTTCTTCTATTCTATCGACGAAAGCACATCTTTCACGATATAATTCCAATTCCTCCAAGTACAATCGTTTTTGTCTTTCACTTAACATATTCACTTCATTTTCTGTTAATTCTCTAAAAGCCATGTTTTACCTCTTAATATAAGTAATGCGGCAATAAAATTTAAATTTATCGCCGTATTACTTATACATTGTTCTTTTAATAATCTTATTTACCGTTTCTTATACTATCAGCAATCTTTGAGTCTACTGATTCAAAATTGCTACGGTTTCCTTCAAGTAAAGTTGCAACACCCTTAATCATAGCTGGTAAACCACTCTGATCGTCTGAAACGAATGTCTTGTAACTTTTGTCAAATAAGTCAATAAGAGCATCTTTTGAATCACCTTCCATATCTGCAAGGGCTGCCTTAAAATCTGTTTCAAAAGTTTCTCCTGCTGTTTTATATTTACCAGCAATAGTCTTAATATTTGTAACTGCTGTTTTTACGTTTTCATTTACAATCTTACAATCTGCCATTATGTTACCTCCTTCTTATTGTTTGTCTGACTGTCCAGCATTTGTATTGCCTGAACCCAACTGATCATCTACACCTTCATTATCACCTGGAATCTGCTTCTTAACAGTTTCACAAATAGTCTTTAATGAACCTAACATTTTTGTTAAATTTTCGCCTGTATTTGGTTCAATATTGTTTGTGTAAAATGTCTTAAAACCAGTAGCTGCAGAACCTGAAAATGATGAAGGAATAATTCCATCAATTTCGTCAACCAACTCACCATTAAGTGTTGTGATGGTTGTCTGATATGTATCAATAGCTGTAATAGCCTTATCCATCATATCCTTAGTAATGTTGATTGTTCCTGTTGTTCCCATGTTTGCCATATTCTTTTCCTCCTATAATAAATTTTTTAACTCATCAAATCCATCAAAAACATCTTTGTAATAGTTGCTTCCAATTACCAACTCCAAGGTATCTGAAATATGTCCTACTACAAGCGCCATGTTTTCAACTGGCTTTAAGAGTGTTTTTTTTGCTTCCAACTGAACTTCTTTTCCTGCAGGAGTATCCATAGCACTTGCTAAGTTCTCATACATTCCTTCTAATGTTTTCTTAAGATCATTTGTTCTCTTCTTAAGCGCCTTCATGTCCCTTGATGCATTGTTAAATTTAGTTTCATCAAGTTGCAAATCCTTTGTCATTTGAGCCATTAGTCTGTACCTCCTGTCTTAGCTTTATTTATTTCTTCTAAAAGCGGATTTTTCAATTCATCCGAAAGCAACGAACATAATTTTTCAGCATTATCATATTCCTTCATATCAATATAACACTGAACTCTAAAACTAACTGCCGCTAAATCAGTTGGATCCTTAATTGATTGATTCCTAAAGAATTTAACCAAATCTTTATATTCTTCATCAATTTGTTCATACCCTTCTTCTTTTAGCGCTTTTACCAAACTATATTTCCCTATATACTGATTAGCCTGATTAGGACTCTTAGCAAGTCTTGATGCATATAACTTAATATGCTCTGGTTCTTTCTTTAGTGTATAGGCTGCTACATATAATCTGTTAATCTGATCTAAGTTTTCTTGAGAATAAGTTGGTTCTATTGTAACATCCAATTTTTCAAAAGTATACTCATCTTCTTTATTTATCGGAGTCAAATGATCTATAATTATCTTGAAAATTTAAATTCTACCCCTCACTCATTTTTCCGTTGAATTTAATCTTACAAACACCACCGTTGATT
>CANQLS010000051.1 GCA_947624765.1 uncultured Clostridia bacterium | reverse complement strand
GCTCCGACCGGCAGGTAGTGCTCTAAAAATTCCAGATACGATCCAGTTCTATTCTATTCTCCCTAGTTTCGATTCCTTCAGTATATTAGAATTTAAAGAGATTAAACACGTCAGTAAATAGATCTTTATCTTTTATTAATTTTTTATATGTTTTAAATAGTCCTTTTAAATATTTTGTATAATCCTGTAACCATTCATAATATTCCTTTAATTCTTGTAAATCTATTTCTTTATTCTTGGTATATTCTTCTAATATCGCGGCTGCCGCTATTCCTTCTATATTCATCTCTTTTGTTTTTAAAGACTCGTTTATTTTTTTCCACATATCATTTATAAAATCTTTTTTAGTATACTGTTGTTCATTAAGAATTTGACCAACATATTTAGTTATATCTTCAGCATTTTGTCCTGATTTTAAAGCTTCACTAATAGCTGTATAAAGATTATTTTTCATATGATATATTCCTCCTATTTTCATTCTATTTTCTATATTATATCATAAATATTATTTTAAAGCAAATTTCTTAATCTCTCTAATTCAATAAAATAAGGAAAAATACTATAGCACAATTATGTTGTAATTAATTGTATTTAAGTCATTTTGATAACACTGAATAAGACTTAAATTATAATAAATCATTTGATTTTTCTCAAGTAATTTTTAAGAATGCGGTTTCCAGCTGTGTGGAACACAAAACAAGAATTCCGCATGTGGTGAGGGTTATATTTTTTTAGATTACGAGGGTATATGGAGATAACAAGAGAGAAAAGTAGTAGAGATAGAGGGAGATGAGGTGCGGTTTTAAAATAATAATATCTCTCCATTATATATTATACTATAATATTATATATTAATAAATATTATTTAAAAATATTTTTATTATTTTACTTGACATTATATAATTTATATTTATAGTATAATATTATATATATAATATTATTATATATTATATTATTATTATATATATTATATATATTATAATTATTATTAATATATTATTATAATTGAAAAAATTTTTTTAATGCGGAACCGATCGGGTCTAGATGAGTTGAACTTTCTGCTGGAAACCGCCGTATAGGGTATATGTCAATATACCACCAATTCCTTTTCTCTTGTTTCCAGTGGGCGGAGCGCTAGCTCCGAACACAAGTGCGGCCTTCGCGATATATTGAACTTCTTGACAAAATAATGAAATTAAATTTTAACTAAAAATGAAAGTCTCCGGTACTATTTTTTAAGAGCTACAGCATAGTAATTTGTTGATGTATATCAAGTGAAAGTGGAAATATGAATAAATGTTAGGATTATTAAAAAAATAGAGATACAGAAGGAAATTACTTGAATTTGTTTCGGGAAGTAGGCGATATGGGGCGATATGGCTGGAAGTATCAGAAAAATCGCATATGTGGGACCGATCGGGAAATCGGGCCGAGACAGGCGTCAGCGGCCCGCCCTTTAGCACGCTAAAGTGTTAAAGCATTAAAAGCATGATAAAAGGCGGTTATACACCGCCTATTCCGCAAGTATAGAATAATATTCAATTCGCCAATCATAATCTGGATAAATATATTCAGCTTGTTTCATTTCTCTTTTAGTAATCTCTTTAGTAGTACATACTTGATAATAATTTAAATCATAGTCATCAATCGGTAATTCATTCTTTGGATATCCAACAACACAATATGCCGGTATCCTTTTTGGCACTTTTATAAGAATTTCTTTGATAGAAAATATAGTTGTTCTAAACCCATACTTATTGAATATTTTATCTTGAATATTATTATATTCTTTTAACGCTTTTTCTGTCAGTTCTTTTGTCCCAAAGAATCCATATTATATTTCATATTCACTTAATGGAGTAGCTGATATTTTATATATATTCATATTTTCACCTCTATTTTCATGTCTTTACTTCTTTTCTATTGCTTGGATAAGGTCGCTATATTGCAAGCGACCTATAATCTTATTCTATAAGTTTTGCGGATTGTAATTTCTACTATATCCGGTTTAGTTGAACAACAAAACCTATCATTTCTAACAAAGTTGCCGATTTCCAAATTTTTCCAATTCGCTCTGTTTTTATCTTCATATCTTAAAGTATTATACTTTGATAAAGGTAAATGCCAGTCGTATGTAAATTCACTGTCTTTCGGCATTGTATAATCCTTTGCTCGCTTATAATTTCTTGTATGTTCTGTCTTTCGCCGTTGCAGGTCATTTGTAGTGCCTATTTTTAATATATATCGTCCTTTTGTATCTATATAATGACCTACGTACAAAAACTCTTTTTCAGCTTTCATTCTTTCGGCTTTCTCTTTTGAACTAACGTCAATTCAAACTTTTTATCACCAATTTCAAAGGCAATTTGTCTTTCTTTATTGGTTATTTGAAAATTTTTAACCGAAAAGGCACTATTTTCTGTTAAAAATGACGCTAATTCACTAATTATCCCTTCTTTTGTTGCATTTGGCTTGCGTTCTCGCTTAGAAAAATTAAATGTTGTAGGTGCTTTACGTGTTCCCGTATGTGCATATTTACGAGCAATTTTTTCTTTATCGGGCGGTAAATCATAAGGTGTTTTTTCATCATGGTTTACTGCTACATCATATTCATAAATATCTTCAGCCTCTTGCCTATCACATTTAAGATTTTTCATTATACGAGTTATTGCCTGTTCTTTAGTCTCTTTCGCTATGGTTAGTCACTTCCTTTCGTTTTAGTTAAAGGGGATAAACCCCTCTAACTATGCTATTGCAAACAAGGAACGACCTTTAACTATTGCTTTAGTTACTTTATGTTCAGCAAGTAACTGGTTCATTAATTTAGCGATTTTCTGATTGCTAAAATCACCAAATTCTGGAATATTTTTCTGTACTTCAGTGCATGTTATGCCCTCTGTCTGTGTTATAAGGAAATTTAAAATTCTTTCCTTATACTGTTCGTTTTCTTTCTGTTTTGCAGTTGGCTTTTTTTCATTGCCTGTATTTTTCTTAGTGAGAAGTGTAACTTCTTTGTCGATAAACGCTAAAGCGTCATCTATAGTAGTGCCATATACAGGTGTCTCATTTGATAAGATAGCCTTAATGTCCGCATATCTCATAGCCTTAGTAATTCTCTTTACATTTGTGTTTTCCATCATTTTATCAACCCTTTCTGGTTTTTTAGACTGTCCTTGTCTTGTTTTCTTTATTATAGCATTTTTGTGGTGAATTGTCAAGAGGTTTTTTTCAATCTTGTGAGATTTTTTTATTTTGTCCTCTATCCTTAATCCTCTTTAATTATACTGCGGCGAGTGGTATTTGTCAATAGGATTTTTTAAATTTGTCCATTTTTTTTCTGGGTATTTTAATTTAATTCTTTATTTTATCACATTTGTGGCGGTCTGTCAACCCTTTTTCGGGAGAAAAATTTTTTGAAAAAAGTACTTGACAGCAAGAGAAAAAAGTGGTATACTGGAAGGTTGCGGAAATTCGGCCCGGTACATCCATTAGCGGGCCGTCGAAGCATAAAAAAAGAGGGATTACTCTCCCTCTTCTTTATTGTTCTGCGGAATGTAGAAAAATTCCGTTTTATTAGCTTTAACTAATTCCTTACCAAGGACGCCTTCTTTGAGTGGTTTTCTTAAAATACCGGTTACTTTCTGTGGGTTAAAGCCTGCGATTTCTGGTACAGTTTTAATAAGTTGAGTGCATGTAAGTCTTTCGCCAGTTGTTTTAAGGTATTCTATAATTGCAGCCCTAAGATTTTCATTTTCAATATCTTTTGCAGTTGGTTTAGCATGGGCATTTTCCACTTTGTGGATTGTTTGCTGAAGTAATTTCTGCATTTTTTCCTCAACTTCTTCTGGTAAATCATAATTTTCCAAAACATACTCTAAAGCTTTTCTAATCGTCATTTTTTCTGCCATTGTTTAAGCACTTCCTTTCTTTTTTCTAATACTATTTTACATTAATTAAAGTGTTTTGTCAACACTTTTTATTAAAAGGGGAATTTTTTTATTCCCCTTATAATGTCGGATGTTCTCTAATATTTCTCATTAAAGCTATTTGAAATGGTGTAGGCGGATCAGTTTTTTCTCTTTCCTGCTTAAATAACTTTTTCTCCATTGGTTTATGCTGTCTAAAACAGTAAGCCATAATCTGCGCCTCTATTTGAACATCTTCTAATCCTGTATGACTTTCAACAAAATCTGGATTATTTGTAATGTATCGCCATAATACCTCAGCGGTTTTCCGTGGTTTGCCGCTTTCAGTAACAAAATTATTATCTTCACAAAACTTGATGTAAGTAGGCATTTTACATATTACACTATCTGCCATTCTCATGGTATCCCAAAATTCTGTCTCATAAGGAAACCAATATCTAAATTTTGATTTTGATACATACCTGCGAGTAACGTTTAATGCGTTCCAATCAAAGTAAGCATTGTGAGCGGCAACATGAATTATATTAAATTTTTTCATATCGTCCAACATAGCTTTTCGTATGGTGTATGTATCCGCCATAACTCTCGTGCCCGCAATTAAATCTTGTTCATACTGTGGAATTTTTTTCGCATAATAAGCACTTTGCATTAAATCTTTTTCATAGATAAATATATCTTTATTCACATAAGAAGATTCCGCATAAACCGTGCCATGAGTATCTACCACCTGCCAGCCGCAATCATAAACTAATACATTTGACATGTCAAGTTTATTATCAATCTGTATTGTGTTTGCTGTCTCTGTATCTATTACCAGTATATAATGTCGACGCTTATCAATTTTATCCAATAAATATCACTTCCTTTCCTCTTGTTTATATTGTATCATTAGTTGTGATGTTTGTCAACTATTTTTATTCTTCTTTTTCTTTGCGTTCTCGTTCTTCAACTCTTTTTCTACAGTCAAGTAAGAATTTTTGTAAATCTTGACCAGATAATTCAATTATACACATTTTTTTATCACCTCTATTAATGCATTAAGGAAATTTGTAGGTGCGTAACTATTACATAATGTTGCTAATTCTTTGGGGTCATTACTTAACATGCAATTATAATTGGCGTCACACCAGAAACAAAATATATTCTTTGTAGGACATTTTAACATTTAAATTCACTTCCTTTCTTTAACTTCAATTATATTTTAACAGATAGGTGAGCATTTGTCAATTACTTTTGGGAAAAATTTTTCTTGAAAAAAGTACTTGACAACTGATAAAAAAAGTGGTATACTAGGAGATTGCGGAAACTCGGCGCGGTAGGGTCGTTAGCGCGCCGCTCGCATAAAAAAAGGAAAGCGCCCGCAGGCGCTTAATCCTTGTCATTTTCCAGCTTTTCAATCAGATCAGCCGCACTTTCAAGATAGACCACAATCTGATCCTCTTTGGTTGGACAACCAGTATAATCAAGTTCGGTGACGATTCTATCCTTAAAGGTTCTGACTTCTTCGGCCAGAGAAGTCCTATAGGGGACAAAGGTCACACCGCCTTCCTTCGAGGCAACAATTTCCAGAGGCGAACATTCTCTAATTCCGAGAGTTTCGCGGATTTCTTTCGGGATAACTATGCGACCCAAATTATCAATGCGACGAATAAATCCAATATTTTTCATTTTTTTTACTTCCTTTCTATTTCCATGTTTCATTTACAAAATCTATATATTTATGGGGAACATGTCTATATTTTGCATTACTTTTGTATGGTCCTATACACATCAAAAATCTTCCAATTAAAAACTTATACCATGGTAACGTGGATAAAACTTCTCCCTCTGTTGGGTGATTCTATTCGACAAATATTTTTCCAAAATACTTCATCATTATTTAATACTTCCTTTCTATTTCCATATAACTTCAATTACTGGCATATCATCAGCATAATCTTTATATTCAACTCTACCAATCTGATAATCATCGCTATCATCAGGAACGATTTTTATGCCTATATCATCTGCATATCCTATTAAAATATTTAAATTTTTTACTAATTCATTTATTAATTCAATTTTAAGTTCTTTAAAACCCTGTACTGTTTTACTATCTAACATTATTCATTTTCCTTTCTACCGGAGAGGGTTATTAACCCTCTACCAGATTTTGTAATCGTTCTATTAAATTTTCGTTTATTGGGTCTATTGTTTCCCCTAAATGCCACCCTTTTCTAATTTTATAATTATCATCTATTAGAATTGCGGGAGCGGCTATATTGCGCACACTATCTGCTTTTGTTGTTCCGTATGCTATTAAGTGGGCGGTTGTACATGGAAATTTATATTTTGCAAGCCATTCTCGTTTAGCTTTTCTAACTGCGGTTTTATATTCCTTTGTACTATTTTTTGCTAACCAGCTTATAATTCTCACTTCCCAACCTTGTTTAATTAATATATTCAAGATTGATATTAGTTTTTGCATATTATAAATTGGTTTAGCTTCTCTATACGGGGACGGATCGCTTGCTTGTAATTTTTCTAACCAATTTGGAACGTTATACAAGTCAGCGAGAGTACCGTCTAAATCAAAACATAATATTTTTTTTATATTACTCACTTCCTTTCTACTCTTTTATTATATCAGACGGGGTAATATTTGTCAATCCTTTATTCAAATATTTCTTTTTGACATTCTGGACATATTCCAGATATTAAAACTTCTCTTTCGGTAGGTGATAACCATGGTAAAGCTCGTTGTATGCTTAATGTTCCATGTGACCACTTATAATAATTATCTTCTTTTTCTTTTGGAATTATAACTGTAGTAGTTTTTCCACAAAGTATACATCTGTTTGGAATTTTCATATTTAGTACCTCCTTTTCTTATTTCTTACGTTTATTGTAACACATGAGTATGGCATTGTCAACACTTTTTTCGGGAAAAATGCAATTTTTTTTTCATTGTAAACGTTTACAAAAACTTTTCCGCTTTAGCGCATTAAAGCAAAAAACCGGCCGCAGTGACTGTTGGCGGCCGGCCGAAATTATTTGTCTTTAAGCCCAAATTTAGCAACTATTCTACGGGCTTCAGCTAACATTTCTTCATTTATTCCGGGGCATTCAATGCAAATAAATTTGCGTCCTGTTTCATCTTCGTATGTAAAGAAGGGATATTCATTTCCAATTACCATTCCCATGCGGTCACGGAGCTTAGTCGGGATAACAATCCTGCCCGTGGTGTCTAATTTTCTTGAATAGCCTGTATCAATCATTTGGTTTTAAAATTCTACTGACCTGGGTGTATCGAAAATTCGACCGTCACACGGTCGCCTTGTATTTAATCAAAATTCATATTCACAAGGAAACTTCCCACAGAATCTTGAGATAGGGCATCTTTTACAAGTGTTCTATTCTAAGCAAAATTGCATTAATGTGAGAAGGGACTTCAATACTTCTACGGGCATAGAATTATTTCTCCTTTCCTTATTTTCTTATTTTTATTATAAAATATTTTTTATTTAAAATCAAATTATTCACCTTTACCAAAAAGGGCTTTGATACAAATGACCAAACCCCAAATTATAAAGGCTAATTTCCATGTAAAATGCACTGAAGGTATTAAGAGAGAAACTAACCATACTCCTATAGCACTGTATCCAAAAGCGATGACTAAACTTAATAAAATAAGTAGTATTATTATTCTCACCTCTCAATCTATGGTTCTTGCTTCTTTGATATAAAGCCAATCTTCAAAGCACTCATTAAACTGGTCTATTGTCATGCTCATAATCATTTCTTTGACATTATTTTTGGTGACTTTTTTATTAAGTGTAAGTCCAATATTATTAAGTATAAGAGGGGTTTTATTGTAAGCGATCCATTTATTATAAACATATATTAACATACGTTTATATTCATGGGCTATAGCTATTAAATCAGAATAATCTTCATATAAAAGATATAATTTCATCTTCTTTTCTCCTTTCTTAATGAAATCAGAAATATTATGTTTTTACTCCTTCTATATAGGTTGATAGGGGATAGGATTTTTTCATTTACTATCCCCTATCTATTGAGAGGAGGACTAATTTGCATTTTGTGGTTTAACTATACTTTACGCTCCGAAAATTAAATTTGTCCAAATAGTTGCGACTGTTTCTGTTCCAAATTTACTGCATATCTCATTTACTTTATTA
The DNA here is from genome assembly GCA_947624765.1 of uncultured Clostridia bacterium. Classification (GTDB taxonomy): domain Bacteria; phylum Bacillota; class Clostridia; order TANB77; family UBA1234; genus RGIG4465. The sequence continues at coordinate 1,001 of CANQLS010000051.1, read as the reverse complement.
TTAAAATCCTGTTCTGATAAATTATCGTTGTTAATTATGTTATTTATTTCTTTTATTATTCTACTTTCCATTTTTATTTCCTTATATCATTATGATACATGTCATAGCCATAGCCATTATGAGCCATGAGTCAAAAGGTAAATTGAAATGTTTTGTTATTATATATCCAACTGGAAAACCTACTAAGAGGGCTATTAGTATTGTCATATATTTCACTGCGGGACCGGTCGGAACAACGCCGTCGAACCGTCCGACCGCACTCCTTTCTTATTTCTGTTCTTTTTCTCTTGCTATATCTTGGCTAAATGACATCATTTTAGAAAATACGTCTGAGAATTTTTGTCCATTATCCATTGATATTGAATTTGCTATATACTCCATTACTGTGCAAATTCCATGCATAAATTCTTCTGAGCTATTTTCTGCGTCATATATTCCACTGAATAGTGGGACTTTTCTCATATCATAGAATACTTTTTTATAGCATTCTCTTAATTCTTCACTCATCTTTCATTCTCCCCTCATGCAATTTTGATAACTTTTTTATGGTTATCTATCTCTTTAACTTTCTTGTCTTTATTATAGCATATCTTTATGGTATCGTCAAGAAAATCTTTGAAGTCTTTATACATTGTTGATATAAATGGGACTTTATAGTGTTTTGTTCCGTCTGTAAAAATCCAATCTTCAATAAATACTTTTGTCATTTTGAATGACCTCCTCTTCTCTTGTTATATATATAATAGCACAATTCTATAGGGGCGTCAAGTCTTTTATATTACAGTTATATTACAGAATTGGAAACGTTTTCAGGATTAGCATGTAAACGCTTACATGTAAACGTTTACAAAAATTTTATTGCTTTAATGCGTTAAAGTGAAAAACCGGCCGCTGCGACCCTGGGCGGCCGGCCGAATCAAAGCATATAAGATTATTCTACCATATTCATCAAGAAATGTCAACCCCTTTTTTCAAAAAAAATAGGCTCACAGAGAGCGGAG
>CANQLS010000050.1 GCA_947624765.1 uncultured Clostridia bacterium | reverse complement strand
TTAAAAAATTTGACAAAAAAATTAACCATTTACAATGGTTAGCTTAATTTTAATTATTCAAAAGTGTTTAAGTTCCGGGTTTTCAAAATATTAATAAAAAATATGATATTATAGTAACAAATCCACCAATTAGGGCTGGAAAAGAAGTAACATATAAAATATATAGCGAATCTCAAAATCATTTAAATGAGAACGGAAAATTTTATTTAGTTATCAACAAAAAACATGGAGCTCCTAGTACAATAAAATATTTAAAAGAACTATTTAGTAATGTAGAAATCTTAGATAAAAAGGCTGGTTTTAATGTAATAAAATGTAAAAAATGACAACCGAACAATATTTTTTAAAATTTTTCTTGACATCGACTAAGAGTGTTGTTATAATAAAAAATGTCCGATAGCGATGCGGGTGTAGTTCAATGGTAGAATCTCAGCCTTCCAAGCTGATTGTGCGGGTTCGATTCCCGCTACCCGCTCCAACGAATCTTGCAATTAATAAAGCATTATTAATTGCAAGATTTTTTTGTTTTTCTAATAAATATTTTTTAAGGACATTTTTAGGTAAAATAAAAAATAACCACTCTGTGTAGCATTAACAAGTAATTTTTTCTATATTATTTAGCATACACCATAAATTGACAAAAAGTTAAAATTTACTTGCATAATATAAACATATTTGATAATATTTAATTAGTGTTTTTAAGAAACCTCGCAATGTAGCTTCGTGGTTACGTGGCATATTGATTAGCATTTTTGTTAATCAAGAATGCTAACTATGTGCCACAGGCAGAAAAGAGGTGACAACATATGATGGAGATGAGCCTTACAGTCGGCACTGATAAAACAGAGCCACTGGAAATGGCTATACTTATAAATAGTATGGCTGGCTTAGTGCAGTGGATTTTCTTTATTATTTTAACTATTAGTATAGTTAAATACATAAAGAAAAAGAATGCTAACTCAGGGCAGAATAAGCATTCTTAAAGGCACACGTGGGAAAGAGCTTTGACTCTTTCCTTTACTTTATATTTATTATATACAATAATATATTATCTTTTGTCAATAAATATAACACAAATGAAACATTGATGTAACATTTTTGTAATATTATAGTAACATAAATTTAAGCCAATTTCAATAGTTTTTAACAAAAATCTAACATCTTATCATTGATAGGATGTTACTTTTTAATGCAAATTATAGCAACAAAAAACAATTAAATAAAACCCCAGAAAATATCAATACTCTGAAAAAATATAATCAAAATATATAAAACATATAAAGCAATTTGACCTAATGCAACTAGACGAGCAACTTTATATATTTTTTCTATTTGTTTTCTTCTAGTTAAGCTATCATAAAATTTACCGATTTGAATCTCATTTTTTCTTTAGTCTAATTAAAAAATTAATTATATTTTTTTATCCTGTATTCGACTGAACTTATGCTTCTCTTTAGTTCATTAATTTGTTCCATATAGAGCAACTCCAATGCCTTTTGATCTTCACTATTAATGTCCTTTTCTAAAATTAACTTGGACTCAAATTTTTTTTGCAAATCTAGTAAATATTTTCTTTTATCACTTTTCATTTTATATTCATTCAAAAAATTTTTAGTGGCCTCTACTTCTGAATTTTGTATATTACTTAAATCTTCATTATCCATTGAAGGTTCACAACAAACGTCCTTCTTAAACAAATGATATATCCATGATTTTAATTTAGAAACAAAATTTCTGCTTTCCAAATCTTTACTATTTTTCATAGTTTTCTCTCCTCTTAACTTGTCCATGCGATTCAATTTCATTCAATGTAAATTGTCTTTGCTTTAAGATAGATTCTAGATAATGTTTATGCTCGGCAAGTGCTTGTAATCTAGTTGGTTGAGATGGGCGAACTATCTCACCAAATTCATTTATTTGAAAATTTTGTTCACTTTGAATATAAGGTTCTTCATCACTTCTATCTGTATCCGCAGGAGGTGTAAATGTTGGAATTTCATTATTTTTCGGTTCTATTTTTGGTAAATCCTTTTGTATTGCAAGCCATTTATCAATTTGAGAAATAGACAAACCATTTGTTTCACAAAAGTCTCTTATTGATTTTTCATCGACACCAGTTTTAATCATATTACATACTGTTTCATAGTTAATATCAAAGTTTGGATTTTGAATAACATATCTTCCAAGCTCTGAACTTTCAAGTCCAAATCTTTCTGCTATCCTAGCTGAAAGTGGATTTGCAGCATCTATGTATACTTCACTTATATCTTTTCTATTATTTATTTCTTCTAACATTCTTTCAAAACCTGCTGTTGCATATCCATGTCCTTGTGCATCAATTTTTGTTTCAAAATCTAATTGTCTAGCTGTTGATATTGGTTGCATATAATCACCAATTCTTTTTAATGTAAAAACAGTCTTAGGGTCATCAATGTCAAATAAAGCATATACATCTGTATCAAGAGCATTATCGATAAAGCGACATTGTTTAACCAGTTCTTGGATTTCATCTATATTTTCTATTTTCCTTAGATCCATATAATCTTCTCCTTTTAAATTTTGCAACATTATATTGCGAAATTCATTCTTTTTATTTATTATAACATATTTTAGGTATTTTCAATCTTAAAAGCAGAAAAAAATTTTTTCTATGTTAAATAAAAATTTATTAACTATAGATGATATTTGTATATACAATTTCTTTAACTTGTTTTTAATCGCATCCATCATTACAATTCACATAAGCAAAACTGAGTTTTTATTTCTTCTGATTTCTACTATTATTATTTGCTTTATGCAACACCTTAATGTATAATCATATTAATATTTATGACATGTATTGTATTTGAAAGGAGAACCGAATAGAATATGTATTCAAAAGATAAAAATAAAAAAGTTTTTTCCGCTATATTTGTTATATTAATAATTCTCGCTATAGCCTTTATGTTTTCTAAACTTCATGCATTAGTAACAGATGAAATAATAAAGAATTCAATCAAAAGCATAAGAGAAGTTACTAAGCACGATGAGACTTCTATTATTTCTAATTTAAATCAAAAATGGAATTACTTAGAAGAAATCGCAAACGAAATAAGCAGTAATAATTTGTCTTCTATTCAAGAAGTTAAGAATCAACTAAATATAAGTACAAAAATATTAAAACCTATCGAATTATTTTTAATCTCCTCTGATGATGAATTATTTAGTGGCAATTATTTAGATTCTTATACATCAAATAATGAATTAATTGAATTGTGTGAAAAATCAGAAAATCATTTTGTATTTAAACTTAAAACTTTTTCTGATGATTCATCAAAGAATGTAATTACCACAACAAGTGGCGAAACTATGCCAGCAGAAGTATTAGTTGTAGGCTCTAAAATTGTTCCATTTACAGTAGAAGATAAAACATTTGAATACGTCGTATGTTTTTATGATACCGACATATTACTAAACAATCTAGAAATAAACCTATATAACGGTCGTGGCAGTAGCATAGTTGTTGATCAACAAGGAAATTATATTGTTTCAATTCATAGAGATAAAGATTTTAATGATATAAATAATTTCTTTGAGGCAATTGGTGAAGATTTATTTGAATCAGGTATTTCTGTATCAGAAGTAGCAGAAAAAATGTCTACACAAGAGACATTTAATATAGAATACGCATTTAAAGGAAACACTTTCGTAATGGTATTTTCTCCAATAAAAAGTTTAAATTGGTATTTCGTAGAATCTGTTCCTCGCGCAATATTCGAAGATGAAAGTAGTAATATAATAAACATATTCACAATTCTTTTATCATTTGTGTTAGTAGGTTTAGTATTCTTAATAATTTTGATTTTAAAGAACACCTCTCAAAAGAAATTAATGCATATAGAAACTATGCATAGAAAAGAGTTGGAAAATGCATTAGAAAAAGCAGAACAAGCTAGCCGTGCAAAAACAACATTTTTAAACAATATGTCACACGACATACGTACTCCAATGAATGCAATAATCGGATTTACAAATCTTGCAAAAACACATTTGAAAGATGAAGAACAAACAAAAGATTATTTAGAAAAAATTTCGCAATCTTCAGATCATTTACTTTCTCTTATAAACGAAGTTCTTGATATGAGCAGAATTGAATCTGGAAAGATTACAATAGAAGAAAAAGAAGAAAGTCTTGCTGAAATATTACATTCTTTAAGTGATATGATTCAAGCAGATGTAGAATCGCACAACTTGTCTTTATTTGTTGATACTATAAATATTACAGACGAATTTATATACTGTGATAAATTAAGATTAAATCAGATATTAATAAACTTGCTTGCAAACGCAATAAAGTTTTCAAAAGAAAATGGTAGCATTTATTTATTAGTATCTCAAAAAGAAAATTCAAAACCAGGTTATGGCACATACGAATTTAAAGTAAAAGACAATGGAATAGGAATAAGTCAAGATTTCATCAAAGACATATTTGAACCATTTACAAGAGAACGTAATTCTACAGTAAGTGGAATTCAAGGGACTGGACTTGGAATGGCCATTGTTAAAGCCACTCTAGATATGATGGGTGGAAAAATAGAAGTACAAAGTGAAGTTGGCAAAGGTACAGAATTCATTGTTACAATAGATTTTAAATTGCAAGAAAATAAAGAGTTAACTTTACCAGAAGAAAAGGCAAAAGGTTTAAATTGTCTAATAATTGCAACTGATATAAATGCTTGCAAAGGTACATCAGATATTTTAAATAAATTAAAGATAAAAAATAAATGGTCAAATTCTATTAAAGAATCTTTAGCACTTATAGAAAAAAATTCATTTAATACATTCTTTGTTGAATGGAAAATGAATGAAATAGATGGAATAGAAGTAACAAAACAAATTAGAAAGATTGTAGGAAATAATATTCCAATATATCTTACTTCAGTTTATGATTTTTCTAGTATTAGAAGTGAGGCTGTAAATGCAGGAGTTACAGAATTTTTAAGTAAGCCAATATTTATTTCTGACATAATAAATCTTTTGAATAAACATTATGAATTTGAAAAGAGTTTTGAAGAAACTTTAGAAAAAGAAATTGATTTCAAAGGAAAACGAATTTTACTTGTAGAAGATAATTTTATGAATAGAGAAATTGCAACCGAATATTTAACAGACTTTGGCTTTTTAGTTGAAACTGCAGAAAACGGAAAGATTGCTTGTGATATATTACAGAACTCAAAAACAGGTTATTTTGATTTAGTATTAATGGATATTCAAATGCCTGTTATGAATGGTTACGAAGCAACAAAAACAATTCGTGCATTTCAAAATAACGAAATTGCAAATATACCTATAATTGCAACAACAGCAAATGTTTTTGAAGAAGACAAAAACTTAGTGCAAGAAGCTGGTATGAATGGATTTTTGGCAAAGCCAATTAATATAGCAGATTTATTAAATGTTTTAAAGAAGTTTATAAAAAAATAAATATATTTACTTTTAACATTTCAAATAATCGCATAATTATCCCCAAGTATAACTATGGGATAATTATGCGACTTTTTTACAGCACCTTTCAATAATATTCTGATTATTAAATATGTAACAAAACGAATTTGTTTGACATTATACAAATTAAGCGACCTTCAATTTCTTGAAAGTCGCTTGTTCTATGGCTGGGCTGGGAGGATTCGAACCGCCGAGATGCCAGAGTCAAAGTCTGGTGCCTTACCACTTGGCTACAGCCCAATATATATGGGGTGAAAGATGGGACTCGAACCCACGACCTCCAGGGCCACAACCTGGCGCTCTAACCAACTGAGCTACATCCACCGTTTGCATGGCTTCGCCATGCTTTATTATTCTACAATATTAAACTGAGTTTGTCAATTACTTTTTAATTATTCTAATCAGAAGTTGTTACTGGATAACACTTTTTTTAAAATAATACTCTACAATTATGTCTGCATTATTGTAGCGGCGCCCATTGGGCGCCATTAAATCTAAGATACAACAAAATTTTTTCTTTAGTGCACTACAACAAAAATTATGCAAAAGAAATATATTCCCATTTATGGCGGCCAATGGCCGCCGCTACACGCACACTGACATGGTTTTGAAGAATTATTTAGTATAAAACTATTATCTAGTAACCAGAACTTATTGTCCTCCGCCTGCATATGGACTTTCCGGATTATCCCATCCTGTTGGTAATGAACTACCTGAATTAGTATCTGGTGTTGGATTAGTAGGCGTTGTAGGTTCTGTTGGTGTAGGTTCTACTGGTGCTGGTGGTGTTTCAGGCTCCACTGCTACCTTTTTAGTTCCTACTTTTACAATCTTACTAGTTTGTTGATAAGAATCTTTTGAAACTAAAGTATTTGATATTTCTTCACCTGCTGCATTTTTTATAATTTTATAAGTTTCAGAAACATATCCATTTACTGGAGATTGTACTACTTTTGTAGTTCCTTCATTCATTGTAGGATCATTTTCGTTTACAGTTTGATATGGTATTGTTTTTAAGATTACTGTTTTGATTTCTACTGTTGGCTCATCAGCTTCTTTTAATCCATAAATAGTTGATGTCGCAATTCCATCTTTTACTGTCATTTCTATTTTAATTGGTGTTTTACGATTATTTTTAAATCTAAAATCAATTGCGCCATATACTACTGTAGCATCTCTTCCTGGATCAACATAGCCAGTATGCATCATATGAGCTTTTCTCTCAGTTACTTCCAAATTTGATAATAATACCGTATTATATAATGTGGTAGAAATTTGACAAATACCTCCACCAAGTCCATCTACTACTTTTCCTCCAGCAAAAACGTGTGCAGCTTTAAATCCGTTTGCACTAGTTCTTTCTCCAACTACTTTGTTATAAGAAAATTCTTCTCCTGGATACAAGATTGTTCCGTTAATTTTTTCTGCTGCTAATTCCAAATTTCTTACTCTGTTTGTATAATACTTATCATACTTTGTTTGATATGTAGATAATACATCTTTAAACAAAGCATCATTCAAATCACTTACCTTAATATCTGGCTCTACAGAAATTAATGCTATTTCCATCTTTTCGCCATCATTTAATGCAGTATATTGTTGTATTGCTTCTTCTTTATTAAATTCTACACCATATACTTCTTTAGTAACCTCAAATGTTTCTCCCATTTCATAGCTAGCATTAACTTTTTCTACATAAATTTCATCATATAATTTATCAAAATCTACTCTTTTTGGTAATCCTTTTTCTACTGGTATTTCTATTTCTGCACCTGTATTTACAATGCTTGCTAATAACATATCTTTTAATTCTTGTTCTTTAATTTGTTTTCCTTCAATTCCTTTTTCTAATTCAATTTTATTATCAGTAATTGTATAACTATCATCTTTTACTATAGTTCCTACCTCATTATGAAGTTCTTCTAACAAACTTTGATATTTACTTTCATCTATCAATAAATCAGTAGATATTTCATGTTTCTTGTTTAAATAACTAAATAAAACGGTATAATTGTTTGCTAATAAGTTTCCTGTTCTACCATAATTATAAGCCTCTTCAAGCACACTATCCGAGAATGAAATACCAATATCTTCTCCAGTTATTTTTTTAGTATAACCATCTAAAACTAATATTATTTCATTTTTTGATAATCGTTGTAATTCATCATTTAAATGAGTTCTTGCTTGTTCCATAGTAAGCTCTTCAACCGAAAGATTATTAATAGATACCCCTCTCAAAATTTTATCATTTGTTTGATTTGCAATTCCAAAACTAATGGAAACAATAATTAATAAAACTAATAAAGTACAAAAGATTATCGCTAAGATTTTAATCTTTTGTTCACTTTTTTTCGAATATAAAATTTGATTCATACTTATTTTCACCTTTCCTATGAAATCACATAATTATTTTACCACAGTTTTCTACAAATTACAACAAAAAAATAGGAATATGATACCTATTTTTATATATCTATTCCTATTTTTTCAATTAAAGAACACTTCATCTACACTTTTATCTAACGCAGTTGCTATTCTATTCAGCACATTCATCGAGGGATTACTTCTGGAGCCTCTTTCCAGATGGCATAAGTAACCTTCCGAAATATTAGTAAGCCTTGACAATTCGCGTAGCGTTAAATTTTTTTCCTTCCTATATTCCCTCATTTTGTTCATTTGTACACTTCCTTTCTTGTCTTAAAAACAATTTTAGCATTTTATAGTCTTTTAGTCAATATAATTTTGGCAAAAAAACAATTTTTCTGCTAGACAAATTTTAAACCATTGTATATAATAAATACAAACATGTTATTAGGAAGCTCGTCAAATTATTCTTTATGAGTTTACAAATTTGTGTATAATAATGAGGAATTTAAGCAAAATTTTTGATTATGATTCTTGTAACTAGCAAGTCATAATTAAAATGTGTCTATCTCCTCTTATTGTAAAAATAATCTATAGAAAGGAATGATATTTATTATGGTTGGAAAAATAATTCGTCAAGAAAGAATTAAACAAAAAATAAAATCAAAAGATTTAGCTGAAGCTGCTGGCATTGATACTGGACATCTTTCACATATTGAAAAAGGCATTAGAAATCCTAGTAAAACTATTCTTGCCAAATTATGCAATGAATTAAATTTATCTTATCAATTTATGCTAAATGTTGCTAAAAACTCTGTAGAAGAAGAATCAGCAGCCTATGATGTAACAAACTATGTACCGTATGATAAAGTATTGTACGCAGAAAACTTTAAATTAGTAAATTGTCCAAAGGGAATTCATGATGTATCATTAGTTACAAAAATGCAAGATGCATCTATGGAACCAATTATTGCAAAAGATTCTACTATTTACGTACATTATACTTCAGTTCTAGCTCCAAACGATATTTGTCTTGTATCATATCATGGTAATCTTTTCGTAAGGACATTCAAAATGAAAGATTCGCAAATAGCTTTATCTGCGGAGAATAAAGATTTTGAAGAAATCTTAATAGATGAAAATGACCCTGATTTCGTGATTATAGGCAAAATTATATTACCAGATTAAAAATTAGTTACTAGATAATACTTTTAGATAAAAAATAACGGGCTTTCCTTGAAATAGGAAGGCTCGCTTAATTTAAAATGCG
>CANQLS010000049.1 GCA_947624765.1 uncultured Clostridia bacterium | reverse complement strand
ATTTTCAATTACACCACTCTTAAATAATCGTGATTTTCATAGTGTGAATCTTTCGCCATATTTTTCTCAAGCATATTCAGAAAATGCTATTCGTGTTGATTTAGGGGATAATCTAAAATGTTATATGGCTTGTGATGGAGAATATATTGAATATGAAAATACATTTTATGAAAATATGTATTATGAATTAGAAAACGAGCGAGGCTTAGAAGATAAAGAAAATCATTATATTCCTGGTAGGTATGAAATAGATATACCTGCAAATACAGAAAAAGAAATCTTTTTTGCGTTATCAATTGATAGAAAATTTAATAATGAAAATTTTGAAAATTTGATTAGAAAAGAAGAAATACGACTAGAGAAAATATGTAAAATAGCAAATGCAAAAAATAAAACAGAAAAATTATTAGCTATTGCTGCAGATAATTTTATAATTGAAAAGTCAGGCGGAAAGACAATTATTGCTGGATATCCATGGTTTAGCGACTGGGGAAGAGATACTTTCATTGCTTTGGAAGGTTTAACCTTAAAAACTAATAGATTTACAGATGCTAAAAATATTCTATTAAGATTTTCAAAATATATAAAAAATGGACTTATACCAAATGTTATTTCCGAAAAAGGTGGAGAAAGCTATAATAGTGTAGATAGTTCACTTTGGTATATTGAAGCAGTTTATCAATATTTACGTTATACAAACGACAAAGATTTGTTGGAGCAGGTATATTCAAAATTAAAAGAAATTATTAATTGTTATATGCAAGGAACAGTTAATAATATTTATATGGATGATGATGGGCTTATATCTGCTGGAGGTATAGATACTCAACTAACATGGATGGATGCAAAAGTAGGTAATAAAATAGCAACTCCACGTAATGGAAAAGCAGTTGAGATTAATGCATTATGGTATAATGCATTGAAAATTATGGAGTATTTTTCTGTAATTATGAATGATGATTTTGATAAAACTTTATCGACAAAAGTAAAACAATCTTTTAAAAAATTTTACGATGATGAAGGTTTATTAGATACAATTGAACCATTTCGCAGTGATATAAGGCCAAATCAAATTATGGCAATTGGTCTTTCATTTCCAGTGGTAACAGGCGACAAAGCGGAAGAGATATTAGAATTAGTAACAAGAAAATTATTAACTAATAAAGGCTTAAAAACTTTATCAAGTGAAAATGAAGCATATATTGGCAAATATGAAGGAGATATGTATCATCGAGATATGGCTTATCATCAAGGAACTGTTTGGCCATGGTTATATGGCATGTATGCTAAATCATATCAAAATGTAAAAAATGAAAAATGGACAATAGAAAATGAAGAAGAACTTTTAAATGATGATTGCATAGGAAATGTTTCGGAAATATATGATGCGGACGAGCCTCGAAGACCAAATGGTGCTTTTGCACAGGCTTGGAGTGTGGCAAGTCTTATTTTGCTTAGTGAATAGTTTCACGTTAGGAGAGTTACAATGATAATTTTAGGTGTAGATCCTGGTTATGCAATTACAGGTTACGCAATAATTGAATATGTAGGCAATCATTTTAAATTGATAAATTCTGGTGCTATAGAAACAGAAGCAAAAGTACCTATGCCACAAAGATTAGCAAAAATATATGATGATATAACGATGCTTATTCATGAATATAAACCAGATGCAATTGCAGTTGAAGAATTATTTTACCATAGCAATGCCAAAACAGTTATTGGTGTAGCACAAGGAAGAGGAAATGTGTTAACTGCTGCTGCTAAGACTGGCACTGATATTTATGAATATACACCATTGCAAGTAAAACAAGCTGTAGTTGGTTATGGTAGAGCTGATAAAAAGCAAGTGCAAATGATGGTAAAAACATTATTGAATCTAGAAAAAATACCGAAATTAGATGATACTACTGATGCTATGGCAATTGCTATATGTCATGCACATTCTAATAAGTTTGCACAAACAATAAAGTAGGAGGAAGATATGGGTTTATATCTAGTTGCTGGTGATGATACTTATGAAAAAAATAAATATATAGAAAATATTAAATCTAAATTTCATAATTTGAAAAAAGGTATTAATTTTATTGTATTAGATAAAGATAATATATTCTTACTAGAACAAGAGCTATCTACATATTCTTTTTTAGGAGAAGAGAAATTAATTTTAGTAAAAATTCCTAAAAAAAATAAAGATGATGCTCCAAAAGAAGAATGGCTTACTGATAGCGTGTTAGAATTATTATCAGGCGAGCTTGAGAATATGACTATCTTGTTTGTAGAAGAAGGTGCTAGCAAAGGCAAATTAGTTAATTTGATTCAAAAAAAAGGTGAATATATTTTATTAGAAAAAAGTAAAAAAGACAAATTAGTACCATGGATTATGCAGTTATGCAAAGAAAATAATGTTGTGATTTCTATACAATCTGCTAATTATTTAATAGATATTTGTGGTACAGAAAAACAAGTTCTTGCTCAAGAATTAACAAAATTACTTGATTATGTTGGAAATAGCCAAGTTATTGATAATAACGTGATTGATAAATTATGTATTAAAACTTCAGAGATTATTATATTTGATTTAACTGATGCATTAGGAAAGAGAGATATAAAAAAGTCATTAAAATATTTAGAAGAGTTAAACGAGCCATTGCAAAAGACTATGATTATGATAACAAAACATTTTAAGATGTTATATTTAGCTAAAATTGCTCAAAGAGAAGGAAAGAGTTTAAGTAAAGAATTAGGTACAAATGCATATGCTGCAAGAAAATACACAGAGCAATCTAGAAATTTTTCAGAAGAAGAACTTGAAAAAATATTTAATGATTTATGTTTGCTGGACGTTGATTCAAAAATAGGAAAAATAGATTTAAAAATTGGAATGGAAAAAATATTGATGAGTATATAAGTTTTGGTATACCTTCTGCATACTTAGTAAATACTAAATGCGGAGGTGTATTTTTTTGGAATACAAAATAAGAACAGATTTAGCTATTGAAACACGAGAAATATATAAAACCGCTCAAAAAATAGATGATGAAATACCCGGAGTGGAAACAACTATTGATGATACAGAAACAGATATGTTAATTACTAAGGTAAAAGTTACTACGAAAGAAGCGGAAGAAGCAATGGGAAAGCCACAAGGAACATATGTAACAATTGAAGCGCCAAAGTTGAAAGAAGAAAACGAAGAATTAAATGAAAAAGTTGCAAAAAAGCTTGCAGAAATAATAAGAGAAATGGGGCACTTGGTAAAAGATGATACCGTTTTTGTTGTAGGATTAGGAAATTGGGATGTAACAGCAGATGCTTTAGGACCGAAAGTAATTTCTGATGTTGAAATTACAAGACATTTATTAGAATATATGCCACAATATGTGGTACCAGGGACAAGACCAGTTTGTGCTATTTCTCCTGGCGTACTTGGAACAACTGGAATTGAAACTGGAGAAATTATTAAAGGAATTGTCGAAAAGATAAGGCCAAATTTAATAATTGCAATTGATGCGCTAGCTTCTCGTAAAATGGAAAGGGTGAGTACTACAATACAAATTTCAGATACTGGTATTACACCTGGTTCAGGAATTGGAAATAAAAGGAATGCAATTAACCAAGAAACGCTTGGAGTGCCGGTAATAGCGATTGGAGTGCCAACTGTTGTAGATGCTGCTACAATTGCTAATGATGCATTGGATTTGATGATTACAAAATTGAAAGAAGAACAAAATGTCTTGGGTGATACACTAGAAAAAATTGAAAATGAAGATAAATATCAATATATCAAAGAAGTCTTAAATCCTGGAGAACTTAATTATATTGTTACACCATCGGAAATTGATGGCATTATCACAAATATTTCACAAATCCTTGCGGATGGTATTAATATGGCAGTTAATGATTAATCAACCATTTTTGGTTGATTTTTATTTTATAAAAATATTGCGAAATTTTGTTGAATATTGTAAAATTAATATAAGTATAGTTATGTGAGAAGAAAGGAAATTCTTATATGCAAAAGAAAATCTTAAAAATAGTTTTATTCTTAATGATTCTTATGATTATTGCTATTATTTTAATTAAACAGTTTATTTTAAAAGAAGTGCCGATAGCTGATAGAATTGGAAATATGATGCCAGTAAGTGTTTCACTCCGTGATAGTATACATATTAAAGCATATTCAACAACAAAATATTTTTCGTTTTTGAGACAAGAAGAATACGAAAAAGCTTATCAAATGTTAACTGAGGAATATAAGAATTATATGCCTTATGAAAAATATTTGGAAGAAATCAAAAACTTTGATTATGATAAAGAGAATGTAAAGCAAGTAAAACAATTATCTTCATATGCTTATATCTTAACATTAGAAAATTCTGATACAAAAAAAGAAACAACATATATTACTTATGTAAACAAATTCAATGATGAGAATTTTACAATTTCACCTAACAATTTTTTATATTATGAAAATATTAGCAAAAAAGAAAAATCTAAAAATTTAGAGGTTACTTTTGAAGAATATGTAGCAACGATAGATTCAATTACATTTAAAATGAAAATGAAAAATAAAACAAATGAAGAGATGGTAATTAATGATGTAAAAGTAAAACTTACTAATGGAGGAACTATAACAAATAAATTTGAAACTGTAACATTGCAACCAAAAGAAGAAAGAGAGATTTCTTTTACATATGAAGGTATGAATTATTATATCCCTAAAACAGTATATGTAGAAACACCTAAGACTACTATTTTATTTAAATGATAGGGGGTAGATTATGGACAAAAAATCATTTTTAAAAATATTATTAATTATCATTGTTATGATATCTATTTGTGTAGCATTGGAGATAGGAATTAAAAAGATAATTACATTATCAAAAAATAAGATTGAACAAAATGAAGTACATACTACTACTGTTACTCAGAAACAATTGGAAGAGACTCGAGAAGCTTTTAAATCTGGAAATGAGATTGTTAATTTATTAAAAAATAAAGAATATGAATCGATATATAATCGTTTCCCAGAATTGTATAAAGAAGCAAAATATCCTACTCTAGCTGATTTTGAAGAGAGTATGAATCAATTAATTAGCGATAATAGCATAGTAGCATTGACAGATTATGAAAAAACATTAAGTGGTGAGTATATTACAGTTACGGTAGATGATGAAAAAAATATATATTTGAAAATAAATTATAATGGTTCCAAGAATGGAACAATTGTATTTGATAATTTAATAGATATATATAAACTTTATTTGAATACACATACTGATAAAGTAAATGTTGAAATTAATTATTGTGTTAAATATACTGACAAAACGGGTTATATATTAGAAATTAGTAATTTAACCAATCAAAATGTAAAAATTAATTTTGCCGATTCATATTTACATATAGAAGGTAAAACTGATGATATAAAGTATAAGTTGATGAATGCAGAAGAAATAGAAATAGGAGCTAATTCGACAAAAAGAGTAGAAATACAATTTCCAATTGGGCCAACGATGTTTACACCAAACGAATTGTGCTTACATTCTGTCATTAATAATACAGAAATATTTGATAATACTTTTTATGTAGCATTTGATGATATTTATTGGAGCGATTAAGGGGGGAAGCTAAATGGGCGAAGATGAAAGAAAAGGAATAGGTACTAAAGCAGTTGATAGTGCAAAAAAAGGTGTTTCAACATGGCAAACAATAAAACTGATTGGTGCTTTCTTTGGAACTACATTTGGAATGTTATGCTTTTGGATTATAGTAGCAATACTTATACTTATTTTAGTATACATGCTGGCTAATACTGTTGCTGCTGGCGTTATGAAAATATTTGGATTAGAGGATCCTGGCTTAAAAGATACTGTAGATTATGTAGTATTGGAGCAATTAGCTAATAGTGGTTACAATATTTTAATGGATTCCGATGAATTACAATTTTATCTTAATTATGAGTATGCGGTATTGATGGATGCTGCACGTTTTGTACAGGAAACTGGTGTATATGAATTAGTACCGCAAGAAGAGTCGCCGATTGACTTGGAATCTCTAACTCCAGAACAACGTGCTAAATTAATTGCTGCTCAATTAACAGATGATGATAATAAAATAAAAAAGGCAGTAGATGATATTTCTAAAGAGCAAGAAAAAGCCAAACTTGATAAATATTATAAAGAATATAAAGAAACATTAGAACGAGGAAAAGAAGAAACAGAGAGAAAGATTGAAAATATAGAAACAAGAATAGCAGCATTAGAGAACTTAAAGAATTCAGGACCTCTATCGCCAGAACAAGAACAGAATTTGACAACTTTAAAGGAAAAAAGAGAGGAGCTTTCTGAGGTACTTAACGGTCTTAATGGAAAGGTTGGATATGCTCTAGAAACTTTGTATAATCAAGCTAAGGCTGGTACTATTACTGTTTCCACTTTTAAGACCCAAGCCGAAAAATTATTGAGAGAAAATCTTGGAAGAACGGCTCTTTTAACAAATGAAGATTCGAGCAAAGAATTATTTTATAAAGTTAGTGAAAGTGATATAAAGGATGCAGATGGTACGAATGCTAAGTCTTTAGTTCCATATTTAAGAATTTATAAAAATGCTACTCGAAATATTTATTATTTATTAGATGGTGCAGATAATACAATTATTAAAAAGGTTAACGGAGAGTATGCTGGATTAGATAATGATAGAGTCACAGATATTAACTCGATGATACAAGGAGCTGCACATGACAATGGCGCACTTAAAAGTTTGGAGAATTTTGCAGCACAAGTTGCTGGATATTATATTAATGGAGATCTTAATGCATTAAATGAAGATTTATGGAAAAAAGGCGAAAATAAGACAAGGGTTCCCGGAACTTATGAACCATTAACTTTAACAAGAAAATATGAAAAAGATCAATTATATTTTAGGAAATTAGATAATGGCTCTGCTACTTATGAAATACCTTTCAAAGTTATAGTAGATAGATTTTTGCCAAAGGCTACACTTCTTAGTTCATGGTATATGTTAAAAAATAGTACAAATGATGCAACTGCCGAGAATAGTGTGAAAGAATTATTGCTAAAAATTAGGTACATATATAATGACGCTTGCCTAAATGGAGAAACATCGGATATTATAGATACTAGTTTATTTATGGAACAATGTCAAGAATTGTATGAAGCATATAATGTAGAAGAAACAACTGGTATTACTTTGGCAGGTGTTGAAAGTTCTTTGGAGGAATATCTTACACAAGAAGAATTGGACAAATTTATTGCAGAATTTGAAGAACTAAGAAAAGAGGATGTGCTTAGTAACGAATATTCATTTATCGAATTTGAGAGATACCTAATGGAAATGAATAATCTTGGTAACTGGGAATATAAGGCATCTGCAGTTCTTACAGTAGTTACAGATTTAGTGCATGGTCTTAATATAGGTGATATAGTACCTGATGCTTATTTTAGTACCTCTGATCCTAATGAGTTAGTAACATTTTATAATCCGGACACTGGAGTTACTATAGATCAAAGTGATATAATTACAGATGCAATATCTGAGTTTTTATCTGTTGGTAATGATGGCATTAAAATAGGTAATTATACATTAGTACCATTGTCTGGCGAAGGAATTGTATTAGATCCTGATGAAGCTGGCGAGTTTGACTTAACACCATTAAAAACGCCTGAGACTATGCCTCATACAGATTTAAGCGGATGGTATTATTTACTTGATGCAGATGGAAATAAGATTTTATTTGATGAATATGTAATTAATGCGATTATTAGACAATTAGAGTCTTATATTAAAAATGCAATTTGGCAAAAAGTTGATAGTTTAATGAATGCCGGCTATGTGATTAGAATTGAAGATGGAAAAAGAAACGGACAAATTGTTGATAGAACGACTATTGGACTTGTCTATAAAGGTGTTAGTCTTTCTGCAGAACCAAAAGCGGTATTTACAATAGAAGAAATACAATTTGGTATTCAGCAAACAGTTGCTGTTACAAAAATGCCAGTTTATTTTCCAAAGTATGTAACAACATGGTCAAGATATATTAGTTTTAATAATAAAATTACAGTAATGGGTAAATTTGATGAAAATAATATAAATTACTTAATACCAACTGGAAATGATTATGCTTGTGGTTTTCACAGAATTAACATATCTAACGAGTCATTGTGGAGAACAAAATTATATGCTCCATATTTTGCAAGCGTTAGAGAAAAAGATATTATTGCTATGTTAGGTGAATGGGAAGAAATAGAAAAAGAAGGTACTTATACAGCTAATTTTTATATGAGAGATTTATATAAATTAGTCACTTATTCAAAGAGATCTTATTTATTAAATGGCAATAGTGACTATACTGGAACTGTAGTAGACGATGATAACTACACTTATATAACTATTCCAGATGAAGTTATATATTTTGATGAAGATACTGTAGACTTAAGTTTTTGGATGGAACACTTTATGTCTAATCCGTCTGATCCAATTAGAGCCGAGGAAAATACATATTTGCGATCTAAATTAGACGTTATGCGATGGCAACAAGTAGATTATAACTTATATGATGAATGCAAAGAAGAAGGTAACGATTATGGTAAAGTTTATGCTTTATGGCCAGAAGGTGGTTATTTAACTAGAACACAGTATGCATTATCTGCTAATGCTAATCAAGAAGCAAATGAAGAATATATTGAATCTTGGGGAGGATGGATGTACAATGGTTCTCATCCTGGTGTAGATTTATATGGCAGACATACTGCTGAAGATACAATTATAACATTTGCTTCGCAGATAAAAAGTTCAATATCAAATGGAAATGTAATTTTAGTTAATGAAGATGGAGAGTCTTTAGCAAATGACGATGTTATGATGGCGCTTAAAAAGGGTGGACTTGGTATATATGCTGATAATGCTATTACAACATTAGTATTAGATGGAATTACTTATCATTTTCCAGGAACTGCAGCAGCAACTTATGGATATGAATTATATCGTTTAACGAAAGCATATGAAGATGCAGATAGAGCTTCCAGTGAGCTTGTTATGTTGTTCCAAGATGAAGTAACGGATACTCCAGTAATTGCGGTAGCACCAGGAATTGTAAAAGAAGTTGCTGTAAGACCAGGCGGTGGATTTTGCGTAAAGGTAGCA
>CANQLS010000048.1 GCA_947624765.1 uncultured Clostridia bacterium | reverse complement strand
AATATTACGTACAACTGCATTCCATGAATTTTATTTGTTAAAACCATTATCTAGTAACTATTAAAAAAATTTTTTTGGCGAAAAGGTTGCCAAAATCATTATTTTATGCTATGATAAATAATGCTTGTTAGCGTAAAGAAAATAATTATAGATAGGCAAGGTTAAAGAGAGGTGAAATGTAATGAAAGAAGGAATCCATCCAGAATATAAAAAGGCTACTATTAAATGTGGTTGCGGTAATGTAATAGAAGTAGGTTCAACAAAAGAAAGTATGACAGTTGAAACTTGTTCAAAATGTCATCCATTCTATACAGGAACACAAAAATTCCAAGCTACAGGTAGTAGAGTTGATAAATTTAAACAAAAATATGGAATTAAAGATTAGGAAAAAAGCAGGTTAGAAAGCCTGCTTTTTCCAAATGGTGTTTTACGTATATTCACTAAGCTTTTTAGTGGGTGCTTTGTGAAAGGAAGATAAAAAAATATGAGTGAAAAAAAGATAACTTCTATAGGTGGGCAAGCAATTATTGAGGGCGTTATGATGCGTGGACCACATAAAATTGCTATGGCAGTTCGTAAACCAGATAAAGAAATTGAAATAAATGAAAAAGAAGTTAAGAAAAAAGGTATTATTTCTAAAATTCCAATTTTAAGAGGTGTTGTTTCTTTTATTGATTCAATGGTAATAGGAGTGCAAGCCTTAATGTTTTCAGCTAATTTTTATGATTTAGATGATGATACCCCAAAAACTGAGAAAAAAGAGAAGGATAAAAAGAAAGATGAAATTCCAAGTTGGATGATGTATTTGTCTGTGTTTTTTTCGTTGTTACTTAGCATTGGTATGTTTATTCTTTTACCAAATTTTATTTCTGGACTTATTGTTCCAAATAAAGATACAAATATTATTTTGTATAATGTTGTAGAAAGCATATTGAGAATTACGATATTTATTTTGTATTTACTTTTGGTATCTAAAATGAAAGATATCAAGCGTGTTTTTGAATATCATGGTGCAGAGCATAAAAGCATTTTTTGTTATGAAAACGGTGAAGAATTAACGGTGGAAAATGTTAAAAAATATTCGAGATTTCATCCAAGGTGTGGAACTAGTTTCCTATTATTTGTTATGATTGTTAGTATTGTGGTGTTTTCTTTTGTCGGTAGACATCCTAATCTTTTTGTAAACATGGGAATTCGTTTATTACTTTTACCACTAATTGCGGGTATCTCTTATGAGATTATTAAATTTGCAGGTAGAAATGCTGATAAAAAGTGTATTGCTTGGTTAAATAAACCGGGTATGTGGCTTCAACATTTAACCACTAGAGAACCAGATGACAGTCAAATTGAAGTAGCTATTACTGCTTTGAAGGCAGTTATACCAGAAAATAAAGACGAGGACAAATGGTAAATGACTAGAAAGGAATAAATGCAAATATGGATTTGGAAGGATTAAAGCGAATTGGGAAAATATTATTAAAAGAAAATGGAAAAGATGAGCGAGAAGCAAGATTGCTTCTTGCTTTTGCACTACATAAAAATGAAAATGAATTAATAAAGTTGAGAGAATGTACAGATGATGAAGCATATAGCTTTATATCGTTTGTAAAGATGAGAATAAAAGGGATACCTTATGCTTATATTTGTGGTCAAAAAGAATTTATGAAATTGAATTTTACGGTGAATCAATCTGTGTTAATACCACGTCCAGAAACAGAATTGTTAGTTGAAGAAGCATTAAAATATTCTTGCAATAAAGTTTTAGATTTATGTACTGGAAGTGGTTGCATTGCTGTTTCTATAGCTTATTATGGAGAAAAAATGCAAGTTGAAGCTTCTGATATTAGTAATGAAGCATTAATGATAGCAGAGGAGAATGCTAAGAAAAATGGTGTTAGCATAAAATTTATTCAATCTGATTTATTTGAAAATATTGAAAATACTTATGATATTATCGTTTCAAATCCACCTTATATAGAAGAAAAAATTATATCAAGTTTAGAAAAAGAAGTCCAAAATGAGCCCTATATAGCGTTATCTGGAGGAGAAGATGGATTATTGTTTTATCGTAGAATTATTGAAAATGCTAAGAATTTTTTAAATTCTAACGGAATTTTGATTTTAGAAATAGGCTATAATCAAAGGCAAGATGTAAAAGAATTACTTGAAAGATATCAATATGAAGATATAGAATGTATAAAAGATTTATCTGGTAATGATAGAGTGATGGTTGCAAAGAAAAAATAAAGGGGAATTAATATGTCTTTTTCATCAGAAATAAAAAACGAACTAAGTAAAATGGTAACACATGAAAGTTGCTGTCAAATGGCAGAATTGACAGGCTTTATGATTACAAATGGAACTGTAGCAAAAGAAGATGGAAATTTTATTTTACGTATGTCTACGGAAAATGCATCTACAATTAGAAGAATTTATAATACTTTTAAAAATATTTATTCAATCACGCCAATAACAAATATTGAAAAAGA
Organism: uncultured Clostridia bacterium; assembly: GCA_947624765.1. GTDB lineage: Bacteria > Bacillota > Clostridia > TANB77 > UBA1234 > RGIG4465. Next base: position 7,072 of record CANQLS010000048.1, on the reverse strand, counting down.
GAAAAATTTCAAGGATAATTTATATCAATTAAAAATAGTTGATAAAACCGATTTAGAAAAGATATTTAAGAATAGTTTAATTAATATAGATGTTCGTTTACAAATTGTGATAGATAATAAAATAGAGATAGAAAAAAAAGAATGTTGCAAAAAATCATTTTTGCGTGGCGTTTTTATGGGAGGAGGCTCTATTGCTGATCCGAATAGTAGATACCATTTAGAGATTGTTACTAGCAATATGGAAAATGCTACTTTTATTAGTAGTATTATGAATGAATGGAATCTAAATGCAAAAATGATGAAAAGAAAACATGATTTTGTAATTTATATTAAAGGTGCAGAGAAAATTTCAGATTTTTTAGCAACGATTGGTTCTAATAAAGGTATATTGGAGTTTGAACAGATTCGTGTAATTAAAGAAGTAAAAAATCAAGTAAATCGTTTGAATAATTTTGAAAATGCAAATTTGGAAAAAACAATAGATACTGCTCTTTTGCAAATAGAGGATATCATGGTAATAAGGAAAAATCGTAAATTTCAGAAGTTACCAGCTCCGTTAAGAGAAATTGCTAATTTAAGGTTAGAAAATCGTGATGATACATATACAGAATTAGGGAAAAAATTAAATCCGCCTCTTAGTAGAGCGGGTGTAAGTCATCGTTTTAAGAAAATTAAAGAAATTGCAGATGAATTGAGGAAAAAAGAATGAAATCTTTATATATTCATATTCCATTTTGTGCACAAAGATGTTGGTATTGTGATTTTAATTCATATAGTGGCAAAGATGAGCTAATAGAGGAGTATGTAGAAACTTTAAAAAAAGAAATACAATCTTATTCTTTGAAAAGCCTAGAAACAATATACTTTGGTGGAGGTACACCTTCTTATATTAATGAAAAATACATTGAGAAAATACTTAATTTGTGTAATTTTAATAATGCTGAAATTACTTTAGAGGTAAATCCCGGAACTGTTAATAAAAAGAAATTAGAAGCATACTATCGCATGGGCATTAATAGATTAAGCATTGGATTACAAGCTACGCAAAATAATATTTTAAAAGAAATTGGTAGAATTCATAGTTTAGAAGATTTTGAAAAAACATATTTAAATGCTAGAGAGGTTGGATTTCAAAATATAAACGTAGACTTAATGTTTGGACTTCCAAATCAAACAGTGCAAGATGTAAAGGATAGTCTAAATTATATTTTGAAAATTAATCCAGAGCATATATCTTGTTATTCGTTAATTTTGCATAATGAAACTACTAAAAAACTTCCTACAGATGAAGAGGAAAGAGAGATGTATCATACAATTGTAAATACATTGAAAGAGGATGGATATCATCATTATGAAATTTCGAATTTTGCAAGAAGCGGATACGAATCGAAGCATAATCTAGTTTATTGGAATCAAGAAGAGTATGTAGGAGTTGGAGCAGGAGCTAGTTCGTATGTAAATGGTGTAAGATACACTAATGTAGCTGATATTAAAAAGTATATTAATGGTGAGAAGCCAAATATAGAAGAAGTGCAAACTTTAAATAGTAAGGAAAGAGAATATATAATTTTGCAACTTCGTTTAGTCGATGGAATGAATATAGCCAAAGCAAATAAACGATTTTCTACTGACATCGAGAAAGTTTATAAAAGTGAAATTGATAAGATGAAAAAACTTGATTTACTAACTGTAGAAAATGGTTATATGAAATTAACAACAAAAGGCTTAGACTTTGGAAATGTAGTTTGGGAAGAATTTATTAGTTGAAAATTTTTTCTTGCTATTTTATTTTACTATTGATATAATTATTTCATAAAAGAAGAGAAGGAGAGGAAGAAATGCAAAAGAGAAACGCTGAAACCGTTGCGGTTCTACACACACACACACACACACACATTTGTTTTAACTAAAATTAATAATTCAGAATAAATATTTAAAGCCATAGCAAAAAATGAACCAAAAAGTAATTAATAATAGTTATGCACCAAACTATCGTCAGTGTTAACTATTCATTTTTCACTTTTCCATTCATTTTTTGCTATGGCTTTTTGTTGCTTGTTGAAAAATGGTGAAAAACGTGTAGGGGCAGGCCATTGGCCGCCATAGAGGGGAGAGATATACATGAAAAAAGGAATTTCGTTGATTGCACTTATTATAACAATAATAGTAATAATAATTTTAGCGGTGATTACAATCTTTGGCGTAAATGGGGTAGTTGAGAAAGCGAGAGAAGCGAAGATATTACAAGAAATATCTAATGAAAAAGAAATAGTTAGTGCTGCAGTTGTGCAAGCCAAAAAAGAAATTAATAGTTTTAATGAAGAAACGCTAGGCAAAGCAATGGATAATATTACTGGAGTAGGTGAAACATATGTATTTACAGATAGTGATAATTTGGCAGTGCAATTTAAGAAAAGTGAACGCTATTATTTAGTAGATAAAGCTGGAGCAATAGAAGGGCCAATAGAAAAAGTAGAAGATGAATATGCAGGAGATATTACCAAGAACGGAAAATATGACGGAAGCGAAGATAAGCCGTATCAAATCAATTGTATAGAAGATTTGGTAGCATTTTCAATAATGTCGCATGGTGGAAATACAGAGTTGGGATTAAAGAGTGTAGATGTTTATAATTATGTGGAACTGGTAAGAACTTTAGATTTTCAGTCAATGCTTTCTTATAATGATTATACAACAATGAAATATGGAGATTTAAATACGGATGGAGTAGAAGAAGACATAAGGACAGAATTGACGAAAAAAGATGAGGGTTGTATAGGCTTTACGCCAATTGCATTTACAGGTTATTTTGAAGGCAATGGAAATACTATCAAGAATTTGTATTTAAACGATTCGGCGGATAATGATTTAGGACTGTTTGCTAATTGGTTTGCTGCTGTGAGGGGAGCAATAAGAAATTTAAGTATAACAGGTGAAATTATTAATACAAACTGGGGAGCTTCTGGTTTTGGTCAGGCATACGCGTTTTATAATTGTAAGAATTATGCAAATGTAACAGGTTGTAATTATGTTGGTGGCATTACAGGACATACTGGAACTACAACAGTACTAGAAAATTGTGAAAATTATGGTACCATTACGATGATAACGCCAAAAGCACGTGATGCAGGAGCTGGCGGCATTGTTGGTACTGCCGAAGGAACGAGGATAGAAAATTGCCGAAATTATGGAAATGTACGAAGTAGTTTTGTAGGCACGGATGAAGGTTTTTGTGGTGGCATTGTAGGAAAAGCTGGATCTCAATCGCCGTATGTAACAAATGTAATTAACTGTGTAAATTATTCAGATAATGTATGTGGGGGAATTGTTGGAATGTTTTGGGATAATAGTGAAATAAATGTAATAGATTGCTATAATCTTGGTAATTGTATAGGTGGTATAGTCGCTGACAGTTATATATATTATGATCCTTACGCAGCTAATATCATAAACTGTTACAACCTTGGGGAGTGTGAGAGTGGTATTGTTGATAAATTTCGTACGGATTGGTATGACGTTGAAATTAAGTTGAATATGAAGAATTGCTATAATTTTGGTAAAGTAAAAAATGGTTTAATAGGGTTACAACACGGATCAGGAAACAATAGTGCTATAATTGTTAACATTGAAAATTGTTGTAATTATGCAGAAAGTGAAAAAGGTGTTGTAGGCAATGTAGATGCCCGTAATGCTAGTGTTTGTACTACCAATATAACGAATACTTATTATAATGCTTCAAAAGCAACTGATATGGGAGTAATTACAGATGGTGTAACAGGTGTAACAGATGAAGAAATGAGAAATCAAAAAACGGTTGCGGATACGGGAAAAACGTTAGTAGAAATTTTAAATGAAAACATAGGAGATAATGAGAATTGGAAAAAGTGGAAAGTAGGAGAAAATGGGTACCCGGTGTTTGTTAGTGAATAACGATATAGAAATTCCTTTTATGATGTTCTACATTTTACGTTAAGTTGAAATTTTTTATTTAAAAAGCTTTGCTTTACAAATTTGTTATGATAATATTTTGTTAGAAAGAAAAATAGAAAACATAATGAAGATGGAGGCAAAAAGATGGAAGACGATATTTTAGCTTGGAATGAAGTTGTTGACTTCTTTTCGAAGAAATATATTTTGACACGAGCTGCTTTTGCTGGTAGTGAGGCTTCTGTTCAAGGAGATAATATAGAAGTAAATTTGAAAACAAAAAGCAAATTTATGTTAGAACAAAAAAATTTAGATAAAACAGTAAGTGATTTTATTTTAAATACAACTGGAAAAAGATATGCGGTTCATTTTCATGATGCAGTTTCCGTAGAAACTCCTGTAAATAAACAAGATGGAATTGTAAAGCAAATGCTAGAAGAAAATGCAAAGCGTTCTGTTGAGGTAAAGCCGAAGGAAGAGAGTATGCCTAAAATGGGAATGGGTTTTGCGTCTAAGCAAAAGGATGAGGCTTCAGTTCCAGAGAAAAAAGCACCTCGCAAAAAAAATATGAACAATGTTGAAAATATTGATAAATTGATTTATAAAAGTTGGAAAGATACGAAAGAACCTAAAGAATATAAAATCTTGAATTTAACTCCAGATTGTCAAGAAGTTATTTTAAAGGGAAAAATAAGTAATTATGAAAGTAGAGAAACTAAAAATGGTGGTTATCTTCTTTCGTTTGATATGTATGATGGTTCAAGTTCTATTAGTATAAAGGCTTTTTTGAAAGCTAACGAGTTTGAAGAAGTAAATTCTAAAATGAAAGATGCTAAAGCACTTCGCATTGTCGGAACATATGATTATAATTCTTATTCAAAAGAATATAATGTTATTGCAGATATTATAGAAGAAACGGAGATAGAAGAGAAGATAAGACAAGATAATGCAGAAGAGAAGAGAGTTGAATTACATCTTCACACTCAAATGAGTACAATGGACGGTATGACTTCTGCTACAGATTTAATAAAGAGAGCCATTAAGTGGGGACATAAAGCAATCGCTATAACTGACCATGGTGTAGTTCAAGCATTTCCTGAAGCTAAGAAAGCTGCTAAAGATTCAGACATAAAAATTTTGTATGGCGTTGAAGCTTATTTAGTACCAGATAGATTAACTTCTGCTAACAATGCAGGAGATACAGATTTAGAAAATGCTACATATTGTGTTTTAGATATTGAAACTACTGGACTTTCTAAGCAAACAGATATGATTACAGAATTTGGTATTATGAAAATAAAAAATGGTGAACTTATAGATACATTTGAGTGTTTTGTTAATCCGGAAAAGAAAATGCCAAAAAGGGTAGTAGAGGTTACAAATATTACGGACGAAATGGTTCAAGATGCAGAAACTATTGATAAAGTTTTACCTAAAGTATTAGAATTTATTGGAGATGGAATTATAGTTGCTCACAATGCAGATTTTGATGTTGGCTTCATGAAATATCAAGCTGAAAGATTAGGACTTGAATTGCCAAATACATATATTGATACACTTGCTTTAGCGAAAGAACTTTTTCCAAATTTTAAAAAATATAAATTAGGAATTATTGCGGAAAATTTAAATATTAAAGTTGATGTGGCACATAGGGCTTTAGCTGATGTAGAAACTTTAGTTGCTGTTTTTAAAGTAATGTTAAATATGTTAAAAGAAAAAGGCATACAAAAGGCAAATGAAATTGATGATAAATTATCAGAAGATATTAATTTAAAAAATTTACCAACATATCATGCAGTAATATTAGTAAAAAATAAAATTGGACTTAAAAATTTGTATAAGTTAATATCACTTTCTCATTTGAATTATTACTATAAAAAACCAAAAATATTAAAAAGTATTTATCAAAAATATTCTGATGGCTTGATTATTGGCAGTGCGTGCGAACAGGGAGAATTATATCAAGCGATTTTAAATAAAAAGCCAGAAGATGAGATAGAATCTATTGCAAGTTTTTACGATTATTTAGAAATTCAACCATTAGGAAATAATGCGTTTATGGTGCGAAATGGTACTGTGTCAAATGAAGAAGCATTAATTGATATTAATAAACAAATTGTAGAGTTAGGAGAAAAACTAGGTAAATTAGTAGTTGGCACTTGTGACGTGCATTTTATGGATCCAGAAGATGAGATTTATCGTAGAATTTTGCAAGCTGGACAGGGATATGAAGATGCTGACGAGCAACCACCTTTGTATTTTAGAACTACTGAAGAAATGCTAAAAGAATTTGAATATTTAGGAAAGGAAAAGGCATATGAGATTGTAGTTACAAATACTAATAAAATAGCAGATTTATGTGAGAAAATAAGTCCTATAGCAGATTATAAAGCAACACCTCACATTGATGGTTGTGAACAAACAATTAGAGATATTACTATGAAAAGGGCAACAGAGTTATATGGAACGCCACTTCCTGAAATTGTTCAATCTAGAATTGATAAAGAGCTAGAATCTATTATTAAAAATGGGTTCTCCGTTATGTATATTATCGCACAAAAACTAGTTGCTAAATCTAATGAAGATGGATACTTAGTTGGCTCAAGAGGTTCAGTTGGTTCGTCTTTTGTTGCATATACTACAGGTATTACGGAGGTAAATTCTTTACCACCTCATTATCGTTGTCCAAATTGTAAATTTTCAGATTTTAGTGATTTTGGTGTAAAAAATGGGTTTGACTTACCTGATAGAGATTGTCCAAAATGTGGTCATAAATTAACAAAAGATGGCATGGATATTCCATTTGAAACATTTTTAGGTTTTGACGGAGATAAAGAGCCTGATATCGATTTAAACTTTTCTGGTGAATATCAAGCTAAAGCTCATAGATATACTGAAGTTATTTTTGGAAAGGGTACTACATTTAAGGCTGGTACTATTGGTACAATTGCTGATAAAACGGCATATGGATATGTTAAAAAATATTTTGAAGATAGAAAAAAGATAATTAGTAATGCTGAAGTTATACGTTTAGCAGCGGGTTGTACTGGAGTTAAAAGAACTACTGGTCAACATCCAGGCGGAATTATAGTTGTCCCTATGGGAAATGAAATTTATGAATTTTGTCCTGTTCAACATCCAGCTG
>CANQLS010000047.1 GCA_947624765.1 uncultured Clostridia bacterium | reverse complement strand
CTAATTATGGAAGTTCTGGTACTAGTGATGAATTTGTTACAGTACGACCTAATGTAACCACTTGGAGAAACATCAATCTTGCTAATATAGCTAGTAAGGCAAGTGACGTGGCAAAAAAACATGGTTTAACTAATGCGATTTCTCATTTGATGAAAAATAGCGAGTGGGGAGCTGTTGCTTATTTGACACAAAGTAAATATGGCAATAAAAATTTATATAATAATCCATATGTTGAAGGAGATGGCTATGCTGCATTTGTTACAGGTATGGTGGGTTATTACGAAGATGAAGCTGGCAATTATTCCGCTACGAAAGTTGGAAAAACTTATTACAAAGATGGAAGTGTAGATATTGATTTTGGAGGTGGAGCTGAATACAGTTATTACCCATATAATCATCAAATTGGATATAATGGAAGTACTACGCAAAATATTTATGGTATCTATGATTTGGCTGGAGGTTCCATCGAGTATGTTGCTGCTTATTTAAAAGGAGCTGATAGCCAATATGAGGGATCTCTTGGAGATGCATATGAAAGATATGAATATACTTCTTACAGCGAAAATGTTTTTGGCGATGCTGTTTATGAAACATCTAATTCTGATTTTTCTAGTGATTCTTGGAATGGTAATCACTCATATTTTCCATTTTCCAATTTGCCAATTTCCAATTTCCCATGCCTTGCTCGTGGCGGTCCGGTTGGAGGTGGCTCAATAAGTGGTATATTCAGTTTCAATTCTGAAACTGGCGATGCTGATGAACAGTCTTCTTTCCGCCCTGTAATTGTCCAAGAATGATTGCTACTAGATAATATTCGTCAAAACAATGTCAGTGCAAGTGTAGCGGCGGCCATTGGCCGCCATAAATAGGAAAATATTTCTTTTGCATAATTGTAGAATATTATTTAAAAAAAGTGTTATCCAGTAACGGTAATTTCCTTAAATTTTGTTAGGTATTGACAAAGTATATTATGTAGATATATAATGCTGACATATAGATAAAGACTTAGAACAAGAGGAGTATGTTCTTATCGGTTTTACAGAGAGGAAAAGTTATTAGCTGAAAGCTTTTCTAAATACGAAGAACAAAAGGTAGCTTGGGAGTCGCAATACTGAAATAACTAGTAAGTTTTGCCGTGTGCATGCGTTAAATGCGTTGAGGTAATAGGAAACTATTATAAATAAAGGTGGTACCACGAGTAAATTCGTCCTTGCGATGTTTTTACTCGTGTTTTTTGTAATAAGAAAGATTTAGGTGATTTTATGTGGAAAGAATTAATTGGTGCAATACTTGCACTCGTGGGACTTATTTTTTTATTTGATGCTAGAAGAATTGTAAAAAAGAATTTTGCATCAGCAGATGAAAATAGTACTGTTTTAGGAGTGAAAATTTTTGGATCGCTGATGGCAATATTTGGTGGTATTTTGACCATTATATAAGAGATTAAAAATATTATTTTTGAGGGAGGAAGAAAAAATGAATTTGTTAGCAAAAAATTATGAACCAAAAGATTTTGAAGATAGAATTTATCAAAACTGGATGGAGAAAAGATATTTTGAGGCGAATCCTCATAGTGAAAAAAAGGCTTTTAGCATTGTAATGCCACCGCCAAATATAACTGGCGTATTACATATGGGACATGGAATGGATAATACTCTACAAGATATTATTGTACGTTATAAAAGAATGAGAGGTTTTGAAACATTATGGGTTCCAGGTATTGACCATGCAAGTATAGCAACAGAGGCTAAGATTGTAGAGCAATTGAAGAAAGAGGGACTTACTAAAGAGGGACTAGGCAGAGAAAAGTTTTTGGAAAGAGCTTGGGAATGGAAAGAGAAATATGGTAATACAATTTTAACTCAACTTAGAAAAATGGGTGTATCATGTGATTGGTCAAGAGTTAGTTTTACAATGGATGAAAATTTGACAAAAGCTGTTAAAAAAGTTTTTGTAGATTTATATAATAAAGGGCTAATTTATAAAGGTGAACGTATGATTAACTGGTGTCCTACTTGTAAAACTTCTATTTCTGATGCTGAAGTAGAATACGAAGAAGAGCCAAGCCATTTATGGCATATACGTTATTGCACACCAGATGGAAAAGATGAGATTATAGTAGCTACAACAAGACCAGAAACAATGCTTGGTGATACTGCGGTTGCAGTTCATCCTGATGATGAAAGATATGAGCATTTGATTGGTGCTACTGTTATATTGCCAATTGTTAATAAGGAAATTCCAGTTATTGCTGATACATATGTTGAAAAAGAATTTGGAACTGGTGCTGTAAAAATTACACCTGCTCATGATCCAAATGATTTTGAGGTAGGATTAAGACATCGTTTGGAAGTAATAAAGGTATTTACTGATGATGGAAAAATGAATGGTTTGGTGCCTAAGTATGAAGGCATGGATAGAATGGAAGCAAGAGAAGCTATTGTAAAAGATTTAGAAGAAATAGGTGCTCTTGTAAAAACAGAAAATTATACGCACAACGTTGGAAAATGCTATCGTTGTCATCATACAGTAGAGCCAATGGTTTCAAAACAATGGTTTGTAAAAATGGAACCACTTGCTTTGCCAGCTAATGAGGCAGTAAGAAGTGGTAAAGTAAAATTTGTTCCAGAACGATTTGATAAAATTTATTTTTCATGGATGGAGCACGTAAAAGATTGGTGTATTTCAAGACAACTTTGGTGGGGACACAGAATACCAGCATATTATTGTGATGATTGTGAAGAGATAATTGTAAGTGAAGAAGAACCAAAGGAATGCCCAAAATGCCATGGAAAATTGCGACAAGATTCTGACACATTAGATACATGGTTTAGTTCAGCATTATGGCCTTTTGCAACACTTGGTTGGCCAACTGAAACTGATGAACTAAAAAAGTTTTTCCCAACTGATGTTTTAGTAACAGGATATGATATTATTTTCTTCTGGGTTGCGAGAATGATATTTTCTAGTATTGAAAACATGGGAGAAGTTCCATTTAAGAATGTTTTAATTCATGGTTTAGTGAGAGATGCACAAGGCAGAAAGATGTCAAAATCGTTAGGAAACGGTGTTGATCCATTAGAAGTTATTGATAAATATGGTGCCGATTCTTTTAGATTTGCACTGGTACATGGAACTTCTGCAGGAAATGATATGCGTTATTCTGACGAAAAAATTGAAGCTGGTAGAAATTTTGCTAATAAACTTTGGAATGCTTCTCGTTTTGTACTTATGAATTTGGGTGATGAGAAGTTAGAAAATATTGAATTAAAGCCAACGATTGAGGATAAATGGATTATCACTAAAGCAAATCAAGCAATTAAAGAAGTTACAGATGCTATGGAGCGTTATGATTTTGGTATTGCACTTCAAAAGATTATAGAGTTTACAAGAGATGAATTTTGTGATTGGTATATTGAAATGGTAAAGCCTAGACTGTATGATATGACAAATGAAACAAGACAAACTGCACTTGCTACTTTGAATGATATACTTACAGTTGCTCTTCGCTTGTTGCATCCATTTATGCCTTTCATAACAGAAGAAATTTATACTAAATTAATAACTGATTCTGAAAGTATAATGATTGCTAAATGGCCAACTTATCATGAAGAAGCAAACTATGAAAAAGAAGCAAATGAAATTGAAACGGTAAAAGAAATTATTAAAGGCGTTAGAAATATTCGTGCTAGTATGAATGTGGCACCATCGAAAAAAGCACATATGATATTTGTTACAGACAAAGCTGATGTAATTGATGCAGGAAGAAGCTTTATTGAAAAATTGGCAGGTGCAGAAACGATTACTGTTCAAGTTAATAAAGAAGGTATTCCAGAAAATGCAGTTTCACTTGCTGTACCAGGAATTGAAATTTATATTCCATTTGAAGAATTAGTAGATATTGAAGCTGAATTGGAAAGATTAGAAAAAGAAAAATTAACGTATGAAAATGAAATCAAAAGAGTAGAAAAAATGTTATCTAATGAAGGCTTCATTGCAAAAGCACCAGCTAGTAAAATAGAAGAAGAAAAAGCAAAGAAAGAAAAATATCAAGAATTACTAGCTAGAACTGAAGAGAGAATTAAAAGCCTTAGTTAAAAAATGGTAAAAGTGAATAGTGAATAGTTGATCTCATTACAGCAGCTATTCACTATTTTTTTGTTGTTTCATTATAAATGTACCAATAAATTATTCATTAAGTTTTTTTCATCTCTTCCTTTTTTCAGCATTTTTTTTATTTTAAAAGTTTTATAATACATGTATAAATTTTTACAAAGGAGGGAATAATATTATGATTTGTGAGTTCAAAAAAGAGAGTAAAGAATTAAAAATTATCTATACAGGCGAAATTGATCATCATACTTGTGATGAGATGCGAGTAAAATCTGATTATGAAATACAAAAGTGTATGCCTAAGAAAGTTGTTTTTGATTTTGAAAAAGTTAGATTTATGGATAGTTCTGGCATTGGCATGTTAATAGGAAGATATAAACAGATTATGCGTATTGGTGGACAAGCAGAGATGATGAATGTATCACCAGATATTAAACGTATTTTTGAAATGTCGGGAATATTTAAAATTATACCTTTACGAGAGGAGTGTATTTTTGATGGAAAATGAAATGACATTAGAAATGAAAAGTAAATCAAATAATGAAGCTTTTGCACGTGTGGTAGTTGCAGCGTTTGCATCACAATTAGATCCTACTATTGAAGAGCTAGCAGACATTAAAACTGCAGTATCAGAAGCAGTAACTAATTGCATTATTCATGGGTACGACGGTAAAGAAGGAACAGTACATATTCATTGTGTTTTGAATGATAGAACAATTGAAATTGAAATCGTTGATTATGGAAAAGGAATTGAAAATGTTGAAATAGCCAGACAACCGCTCTATACTTCAAAACCTGATTTAGATCGTTCAGGAATGGGTTTTACGATTATGGAAAGTTTTATGGATGAAGTAAAAGTGGAGTCGATAGTAGGTATGGGAACTAAAATAAAAATGAAAAAGGTAATGAAGGAGGCTGTATGAAAGAATTGATATGGCAAGCTCAGAGTGGAGATAAAAAAGCCATGTCAGTAATTATTGATGAAAATATAGGATTAGTATGGAACATTGTAAAAAGATTTCAAGGGAGAGGATATGAACTAGAAGATTTATTTCAAATAGGATGTATTGGCTTTGTGAAAGCGATTCAGAGATTTAATACTGAATATGAAACACAACTTTCCACCTATGCTGTTCCGATGATTATCGGAGAAATTAAAAGATTTTTAAGAGATAATGGACCTATTAAAGTTAGTCGCTCTTTGAAAGAATTAGCAATGAAAGTAAGACAATTACAAGAAGAGGAGGAACTTAAAGGAGAAGAATTAACGGTTATACAATTAGCCGAGAAATTAAATGTTTCTAAAGAAGAAATTATAGTTGCGTTAGATGCAACTTCATATGTGGAATCTTTAGATAAAAAAATATATGATGATGATGAAACAACAATTGGCGAAAAATTAATTTACGAAACTCATGAATATCAGAATTTATTAAATAAATTAACAATAGAAAAATTATTAAAAAATTTAAACGAAAAGGAAAAACGTGTAATCCTTTATCGTTATTATAAAGAAAAAACACAATATGAAATTTCGCAAATTTTAGGAATTTCACAAGTACAAGTTTCTAGAATTGAAAAGAAAGCATTAGAAAAAATGCGAGTGGGGTGTTGCTAGATACTGTTTTTATCCTAAATAATTCGAGTGTAGCGGCGGCCATTGACCACCATAAATAGAAAAATATTTCTTTTGTATTGTTATTGCTTTTTTCTCCTGATATGTAATATAATATTTCGTACAAAGGGGGAAAAAACATGAAGAATCCAGAAAAAACGAAAAAGGCAATTGGTATTTTTGTACTTGCAAGTTTTATTGTTCCTATAGCTTTTTTAATTTATCGTATTGTCGTTTCAACAAATGGACTACCTGAAAATCCGTATCAAAGAACGCGTTCGGATTATGTTTTAATGTTGGTGCAATGCATTTTAGGAATAGTAGCTTTAATACTTCCTTCTGTAATATCTAAAAAATATAAAGTGCAAATACCAACAAATATGTATTTACTGTATGTAATATTTTTATACGCTGCAATTTTTTTAGGAGAAGTGCGAAATTTCTATTATCAAGTACCATATTGGGATACAGTTTTACATACTTTTAGTGGTGCTATGATAGGAGCATTAGGATTTTCTTTCATCTCTTTATTGAATAATGAAGAAAATATTCATTTACAGTTAACACCATTTTTTGTTGCATTTTTTGCTTTCTGCTTTGCACTTACATTAGGCGTTGTTTGGGAAGTATATGAATATACATTTGACGGCGTGCTAGGATTAAATATGCAAAAATTTGCATTAGAAGATGGAACACAATTAGTAGGCAGATTAGCGTTACAAGATACAATGAAAGATTTAATTGTAGATGCTATAGGAAGTTTTGTAATGTCTGTTATTGGATATATTTCACTAAAGTATAAAAAAGGTTGGGTAGAAAAATTGTTAATAAGAAAAACATAATCATAAGCCATCAGTTAAACTGGTGGTTTTTTCTTTTTTTGTTCTAAATAGGACAGGAAGTGCATATATAGTATTAGTGTACAAGAACAAGAAAGGAATGATGTAAAATGGTAGTGGAAGAAAAGAAAATGACGAAAATGCAGAATATTATTTTGGAAAATCGAAATAAGCTTAATATATCTGGAGTTATAGATGTTTTAAATTTTGATGAGCAGGTAATTACAATTGATACAGAATTAGGAATTTTGGTTATTAAAGGAAGCGATTTACATTTAAATAAATTTAATTTAGAAAGTACGGAATTGAACGTAGAAGGAGATATTGTTTCGCTGGTATATAATGATAAATCTGCTCATAAGAAGAATGGAGAAAGTCTTTTGAATAAAATATTTAAATAGGAGGCCAAGAAAATGATAGAAAATCAAGCATATGTGTTTTTATGGACTATTTTAATTGGAAGTATAATGGGAATTATTTTCGATTTTTTTCGTGCCTTAAGGAGAAAAGGAAATACAAGAGATATTTGGGTATATATTCAAGACATTATTTTTTGGATAATTGTAACTATTATAGTTATATGTAGTACATTTTTAATTAATGACGGTGAATTAAGAGGTTATATGGTATTAGGATATATATTAGGTGGCGTTTTTTATTTATTATTATTTAGTAAATGGATACGAAAAATCTTTAATTTAGTTTTTGATTTTTTTGATAAAATATTTGCATTTATATTTAAAATTATTGATAAATTGACAAGAAAATTAAAAACTTTGTGTAAAAAGAATAAAAAATTGGAGAATTAGGCAGGATTTTAAAGAGTTTTGTTGAAATTATAAATAGGCTTTAAATATAAATAAGGAGCGTACAAATGAAAAAAATATTGTTTAGGTTAGGCAAGACACTTGCTTTTACTGCTACTACAATGTATATAATTATTACATTATTTAATCAGCAAGTGAAACTAATGGATTTTAGAAATAGTAAAGAAGAATATCTAAAGCAAATCCAAGAAGAAAAATTGAAAACAGAACAGCTTACAAAAATTCGAAGTGAAATTTCTTCTGCTACATATATTGAAGAAGTAGCAAGAGAGAAGCTTGGTTTGGTAATGCCGTATGAAACAGTTTTTATGGATGCCAGTTTATGATTAAAATATATACAATTAGTCTGATTTTTATTGAATAGAAAAATAAAAAATGGAAATAATTAATACAAAGGAGAGAAGATATTATGAGAACAAAAAAGGAACAAAATTTAGAATTAAAATATACAGGATGCCTTGACGGGGCTAAGAGTATATATTTGCATTATGGAATTGGAGAAAATTGGGATGAGATTGCTGAATGCAAAATGCGTAAATTGAAATCATGCTATAAAACAGAAGTAACAATACCAGCAGGTACAGAATTAAAATTTTGTTTTAGAGATGCTGAGGGAAACTGGGATAATAATGAAGGAAAAGACTATTGCTATACACCAGTAACGAAAGATACACCAGTTAACATTTATTCTGATGTTGAAGTTAATCCTTATGAGCCTAAAATAAAATCTTAATTAAATTATAATTAGATAATATGAAATTAAAAAGAATAATAATATTAAACGCTAAATTTAATATTATTATTTTTTTTGAAATTTATATTTTATGTAAAGATGTATTGCGAAAACACGAAAAGTATGGTATATTATTTATGTAATCAAAATTTACAGGAGGGACACGATGAATATCAAGGAGATGCCAAATAAAAGGCGGGCCAACCTCTTATATTGGGACATAAAGGAGGCAAGGTCCGAGAAATTCGTAACGGACTGGATGTACGAGGAGGAAAAACGACGGAAGTTGGACGAGTATTTAAAAAATTCACGTCCAGTATTTAGAATGTTTGAGGCAGGATATGCTGACCATTTCGGGGATATCTTGCCAGAGATTTTTGCGAACCTGCAAAAAACTCCGTTAGCAACCCAAACGCTGATAAAACGTTTGGGCAAGGAACTGGAAAGGGTTGGCATATCGCCAACCACGTGGCTGACATTAGCCACGAAAAGGTTCTTGAAACCTTAACAGTAAAGCAAAGGTGGCGAATGCCACCTTTGTTGCATTTTATATATAATAATAAAGTTATAAATTTTTTGAAACAAAAAAAGTACCAAAACAATGATACCTCAAAGCCTTGATACTTATGGTGCGCGAAACCGGAATCGAACCGGTACGCCTTATTAGGGCGCAGGATTTTAAGTCCTGTGCGTCTGCCTGTTCCGCCACTCGCGCATAAAACAATGTACAAGGAATATAATAGCATTGAAATTATAGTTTGTCAATTAAAAAATTCAAAAATTTTTTAATTTTCCAAATTCAATTTTATGTTGAATTAAGTGGATAAATATGTTAAAATAGTAATGGTAGCTAAATTTATCAAAGGGAGGCTGTACTATGAGTGTGGCACTGAAACCAAAACAATCGACAACCAAAAGTATGCGGAGGGTAAGGAATGAACGGAACGCAGAAATCACGTGGTTTCTGCAAGAGAAAAAAGCTGAAAGAGAAAAAAAGCGTATGGCCGATGCTGGCCATAAGGCCATGCAGGAGGTGATTGATTTCCTCGAAGATTCTTTTTCGAGCATTAATCAAGAAATTCCGTTAACATTGGTAGAAAAGTTGGAGGAGTTGATGCGCGGTACTCTCACAAAGAACAAAATTGGCATGATTAATTTCATTGCCGAAGGCGTAAAAGAACAGATGCCTGATTGGCGGGAGAACGCCTTGAGGCATTTCGGGTTTGAAGCTCTGATTTAAGAGCATCAAGCCAGAAACCAGGAAGTAAATTTGCTTCCTGGTTGCTTCTTTTTCAAGGATAAATTTTTTTCATTATTCCATAAATTTCTAGTTGACACGAGAACGAAAAAATGGTGTAATATATATTGTAGGAAAGAATGAATTTCATTCAAGTAGGAGGGGTGCAAAGTGAAACCAAAGGTAAAAAAATATTATCAAGTTGGATGTATAGTGTTAGCATTATTATTTGTA
>CANQLS010000046.1 GCA_947624765.1 uncultured Clostridia bacterium | reverse complement strand
CACTGTATTTTAATAATTCACGTATATGAATAACCAAAAACTTATTCCCCATAAAATTACCCCCCATCCATACTTATGTCATGGAGGGAAACTTTATGCACATTGGGGACGTGCTTAAAAGTGCAAACATTATGTTGACAATTCGCGCTTTTAAGGACGTCCCCGAAATGATTTTTAACATAAAACATAAAACTGCATACAAAAATATTGTAAAATCGCACCAGCTAATACAAATAAATGCCAAACTGAATGCATATAAGGAATATTCTTCATTTTATAAAAAATAATTCCTAATGTATAAGCTAATCCGCCAGTTACCAAAAATATCAATGCATTTCTATCTAACAATTCTACTACAGGTTTAATAGCAAATATAACGCACCAACCCATAGCAATATATGCAATCATAGAAAACACTTTAAATTTCTCAATACTAATCGAATTGAGCACAATGCCTATAAGTGCCATACCCCATACAATTCCAAAAATAGTCCAACCTAACGCACCACCAATTGTTACTAGCATAACTGGCGTATATGAGCCAGCAATTAAAATAAAAATTGAAGTATGGTCAAAAACTCGAAATACTTTTTTGGCTTTTTCAGGTACAATTGCATGATACAAAGTTGACATTAAAAACAAAAGTATTAAACACGCTCCATAAATTGAAGCACATACCACTTTTAAAGCACTACCAGATTTTGCAGATGATATAATCAATAATACACATGCAGCAATGCTAAGGGCAACACCAATACCATGTGTTACTGAATTTGCAATTTCCTCACCTACTGTATATAACTTTTTTGTTTTCTCCATATAACACCTTTCCTCTACTGAACATTTTTTAATTACTTTTCAAGTTCATAACCTAATGGATTATTTGACTGCCATTTCCAAGTATCCCTACACATCTCTTCTAAATTTTTTTCAGCTCTCCAATGCATTTTTTCATAAGCTTTATCAGCATTAGCATAACAAGCATCAATATCTCCAGGCCTTCTTGCTACAATTTCATATGGTACTGCAACTTGATTTACTCTAGAGAAAGTCTCAATCATTTCTAATACACTATATCCATTTCCTGTACCAAGATTAAAAATTTCAGTACCTTTATGACTATCTGCATATTCTAAAGCAGCTACATGACCTTTAGCTAAATCTACTACATGAATATAATCTCTTACTCCAGTTCCGTCTTTAGTATTATAATCATTTCCATATACATGAACCTTATCACGACGTCCAATAGCCACTTGAGAAATGTATGGCATTAAATTATTAGGTATACCGCTTGGATCTTCACCAATTCTGCCAGATTCATGTGCACCTATTGGATTGAAATATCTAAGCAACACAACTGATAAATCTGGATTAGCAGCTGCTACATCTGTTAAAATTTGTTCATTCATTAACTTAGTCCAACCATAAGGATTAGTACAACCTGTTGGCATACCTTCCACTAACGGTAGCTTTTCTGGCACACCATATACAGTAGCAGACGAACTAAACACAAAATTATTTACATGATGCTCTTGCATAACTTCTAATAAAGTTAACGTTGTATCTATATTATTTCGATAATATTTAAGTGGAATAGACGTTGATTCGCCTACTGCTTTTAATCCAGCAAAATGAATAACTGCATCAATTTTATTTTCAGAAAAAATTTTTTCCACTTCTTCCTTATTTGCAACATCAACTTCATATAAAGGAATAGAAACACTCGTGATTTCTTTTAAACGATTTAGAACTTCTTTTTTACTATTAGAAAAATTATCAGCAATAATAACATCATGACCAGCTTTCAATAACTCTACTGCAGTGTGAGAACCAATATAACCAGCTCCACCTGTTAATAAAACTTTCATACATTATTCCTCTTTTCTTTTTATTTTTGTGTAACAACACCATCTGCTGAAATTTCATATGTTCGTTTTTCCTGCTTTTTTTCTGAATGATATTCTACCATATCAACTAGAATATTTCCATCTGATTCTGAAATATTTTCTACATAAAGTAATACGCCTTTCCAGTTTTCATCTGTCTTTGTAGCCTCCAAAGTATTTTCCACTAATACCTTTTTACTGCTAGCACAAGATTTTATTAATTCTCTTTTTTCAGTTTCCGATAAAGAGAAAGCATCAAATTTATCTAAAGAAGTAAAGTCTACAGTAATATATTCTGCACTAATTTTCGAAATACATTCTTTCATAAGCACACTATATTTTGCAATCAAATCTCTTTCAACTTTCTTGCCTTTATAAAGTACCTCTGTTTCCCATAAATTTGTATCATTCGCGTACTCTAATAAATCTCTTCCAAATAAATTTTCAACCTCATCTCTAGTATAAATAATTGTACTTTCATCTAATTGATATGTAATAATATCAACATTTGGAATTAAAGCAAATAAAGCTACAGTATTATTTAAAATAGTTTCTCTTTCAAATTTAACATCTTTATAATAAACAATTAACTCATAAGGCTCATTTACTGTTCTCAAAATAATTCCATCTTTGTATTTATGATATGGTAAGGCACCTAACAATTGATTTACTTTAGAAGCGTTACCCAAATATGTATCTTTATATTTAATAATATCATCAACCTTATAAGACGGAGCATCAGAAACAACTACCTTAAGAGCATATTGTGCTGTTCCCTTTTTTCCATAATTTAAAGTAAAACTATAAATATAAGTTCCTAAAGTTTCTGGCATAACAACTGTCATATACTTTGAATCCATTAAAGCAGGTACATCAGTTAAAACAACTTCATTTTCCTTTTCATCATAATAACGAATATCTTCTTGATAAAACTGATATGCTTCATAATCTCTACCAGAATTATAAAAATTAACTTCTTCACCTGGTTGTACTAACAAGATATTTTCATTTTGATATGTAAGCTCTAATGGCGATAGAGCATCTACAACCACCTTTTTACCAAATGCATTCCACTCATAACCTGTTCTAATACATTGTGCATTTATTCCACTATTTGCAATAGCCATAACATTCGGAGCTTCACTTGAAAATTTTGTTAAAACTGCTATGCCTATTAGAATAATTAAAATAACTAAAATAATTATATAAGTTATAACTTTTGTTTTTTTATCCATTCTTTTCATCTCCTCTGTTTTAATCACAAACAATTAAAACTTTTTGCTATTTATTAATCATCACCGCTTTAATTATTTGCCATTCTCAATTCATTAAAGACTTATAAAATTTCAACAATTGTAACCCCAGCATCACCTTCTCCATATGTTCCTAATCTATAACTTTTTACATGTGGGTGCTTTTGTAAATATTGATGAATGCCTCTTCTCAAAGCACCACTACCTTTTCCATGTACAATTCTTACTTGACCTAAACTTGATAAATATGCATCATCTAAATATTTATCTAATTTCTCCAATGCATCCTCAACAGTATATCCTAATAAATTAATCTCTGAAGAAATATTTTGTGCTTTACTTTTCACATAAGAATTAGCTACAACCTTATTTCCTTTTTCCTTAGATGGCACCTTATCAAGCTGTGAAACATGAATTGTAAGTTTTACAATTCCTGACTGAACTAATACATTTCCTTTTTTATCTGGTAAAGACAAAATAGAAACAGTTTGATCCAAAGAAGGAATATAAAAATTCATTCCAACTTTAATATCCTTTTCAGATACAGAAGATTTTACTTCTTTTTTAGGTATAATTAAATCTTTTTGAATATCCGAAATAGACTGTTTTAATTTTTTTCTACCCTCTTCAGCCTTTTTGTTTCTATCCCCACTTTTTTGCTTTCTTAACATAGTCAATTCTTTAATAATTTCATTTGCTTCTTCTTCAGCTTCTAATAAAATATCTCTAGCCTCTTCTTTTGCTTTAAGCAAAATTTCTTCTTTCTTTTTTTCTAAATTTCTCTGTTGCTCTTCAACTCTTTGTTTTGTTTTATCAGCTTCTGATAGAAGACGTTGAGAAAGCTCACGCTCCTCTTTAGCATGTCTTCTATTTTGTTCCATATCACTTAATACATCTTCAAATTTGACATCTTCAGACGTTAAATAGTTGCTTGCTTTTTCCAATATTTTTTCAGATAACCCTAAACGCTTTGAAATAGCAAAGGCGTTACTTCTTCCTGGAACTCCAATCAATAATTTATACGTTGGTCTAAGCGTTTCAACATCAAATTCACAAGAAGCATTTTCAATACCAGACATTTGAATAGCATATGTTTTTAATTCGCTATAATGAGTTGTTGCTATTACCCTGCATGAAACCATATGCAAATAATCTAAAATAGCCATTGCAAGTGCTGCACCTTCAACAGGATCAGTTCCAGAGCCAAGTTCATCTAGCAATACTAAACTTTTATCATTTACTTTTGATATAATATTAACTATATTTGTCATATGTGCTGAAAATGTACTAAGCGATTGCTCTATACTTTGTTCATCACCAATATCAGTATAAACCTGCTCAAATATAGCAACCTCTGAACTCTCAGAAGCCGGAATATGCAATCCACATTGCGCCATTAAAGTTAGTAACCCAACTGTTTTTAAAGTTACTGTTTTTCCACCAGTATTTGGTCCAGTAATAATCAAAGAATTAAACTCTTTTCCAAGCCAAATATCAATCGGCACAACCTTATCCGCATCAATTAATGGATGACGAGCCTTTTTTAAATTAATATAAGAATTGTTATTTATAATTGGTTTTGTTGCATTCATTGCTAATGCTAATTTTGCTTTTGCAAATATGAAATCAATTTTTGCAATATTATTCAATGCATTTTGAATAGAATCAACAATCGGCACTATCATTTGCGTTAGCAACGCTAAAATACGCTCTACCTCTACTTTCTCCTTATTCTGCCACTCTTTTATTTCATTGTTCATATTAAAAATAGATGTTGGTTCAATAAAAACAGTACTTCCAGTTGCAGAATAATCATGAATAAAGCCATTTACTTCATTCTTACATTCTTGTTTTACAGGTATAACATAACGTCCTTCTCTAAAAGTAATTACATCATCTTGCAAATACTTAGAATAAGAACGAATCATATCATTTAATTTTTCTTTAATCTGAGCTTCTTTATCTTTAATTCGTTTTCTAATATTATATAATTCCTTACTTGCTCTATCATCAAGTTCATCTTCTGAACGAATACATCTTGCAAACTCTTCTTCTACATTTAAGTTAGTGTATAAATTTTCAAAATAATCTTTTAAACAAGGTGATTCAATCTCATCATCTAACAAGTAAGATTTCAATCTTCTAGAAACTCTCAATATATCTGCAATTTGTAACAACTCGCTTGGTATTAATATACCACCTGCAGAAATTTTCTGAAAAAGTAAATGTACATCAGAAATTGGTGATAGAGGAATATCAAGCTTTCTTAGCAATAAAGAAGTCGCCTCTGACGTTTCTTCCTGCATTCTTTCCACATCATAAATATCAACTGAAGGAAATAAATTTTTCACTTCTTCTTTTCCTATATCAGTAATAGCGTGATTAGCAAGCATATCTTTAATTTTATTCAATTCTAATGAAGTAAACACTTTATCCTCCATTATTCACGCTCCTCACATCTCAATTATGTCATAAAACAATTTAAAATTCAAGACTAATAAAAATTCATTAATTACTTTTTTTCTCCAACGTGTAAGCCTTTGGCAATGACTTGAATATCTATCACATTAATAGCTGTTAATCTATCAATTTCTTTGTTACATCTTTCTTTAAGTTTTCCTAAAATATCACGTAAATTATAGCCATATTCCAATATTGCATCAATAAAAATAAAAATTCCGTCATTATACGTATCTATTTTAATACGTTGTATTTTATAAATACCTTCAATATCTTGACTCATATACTCAATAATGCTTCTAATAACATTATCTGAAATTGTATAATTTCCAAGATAACTAAAAGTAGGTCGAATTAAAGACTTTTCTGCCACATACGGTGCAGTTCCTTTTCCCTTCCATTTAAAAATTTGCAATGGATCTACCAAATAACCAGAAAAATCTTTCTTAATTTCAAAAGTAGGAACCGGAATAACATGTTTTCCTTCAGCCATTCTTGCACTTCTAGCAGCCGCAATCTCTTCCGGGCTAGAAACCTCTTCAATATAAGTAGTTTCATCAATTTCTTTACCTGCAATATTATGAGCAATTTTGCTCACCATTTCATCTGAAGTACCCAAAATTAAAATACTTTCTGGTTTCTCTTTTTCTATCGCTTTACGAATTTCTTCTACTTGTCCTGGCATTGAAAATAGAGCCCTTTTCACAGACTCTATTCTTGTTCCTGCTTTTTTTGCCGAAGTACCCGAAATAATTTTATTACCCTTAATGAAAAGTGCATCATCAATAATATATTCCGTTCCTTTTTGTTTTGCAATCATCTGAGCTCTATGGCTTTTTCCAGTGCCACTAGGACCAACAAAAGCATATAGTTTCATATAACCTCCAAAGTTTTATCATTTTATAGTGTTGAAAAAATTAAGACAATTTTGCTGAGAATTTTTGACGTGCAGTCCAACAACGAAATTGACCAATTATTTTTCAACAGACTAATCTAGTTCTCTTCTCATATTAACCCTACCCTGCTCATCAATCTCAATTACCTTAACTTTAATCAAATCGCCTTCCTTAACAACGTCTTCTACTTTCTCTACTCGTTCTTTTGCTAATTTTGAAATATGCACTAAACCTTCTTTACCTGGTGCAATCTCAACAAAAGCACCAAAATTCATAATACGAGTAACTCTGCCTTCATATACTTGTCCTACTTCTAATTCCATTGTAATATCTTTAATAATTTTTAAAGCTTTCTCAGCAGCTATAGTATCTTCAGATGCAATAAAAATTCTACCATCATCTTCAATGTCAATCTTTACACCTGTATCAGCAATAATTTTATTAATTGTTTTCCCGCCAGTTCCAATTACATCTTTAATTTTTTCCGGATCAATTGTATAAGTAATAATCTTAGGAGCATATTTTGATATTTCTTTTCTTGGCTCAGGAATAGCTTTAAGCATAACTTCATCTAAAATATACATTCTTGCTTTTCTAGTTCTTTCAAAAGCTTCCTTAATAATTTGCAACGTTAAACCATCTATTTTAATATCTACTTGAATTGCAGTAATACCATTTTTAGTTCCTGCTACTTTGAAATCCATATCACCGAAAAAATCTTCAATACCCTGAATATCAGTTAGCATAACATAACGATTTCTATCATTTTCATCAGTAACTAAACCTGTTGAAATTCCAGCAACTGGCTCCTTAATTGGTACACCTGCTGCCATCAATGATAACGTACTACCACAAATACTACCTTGTGAAGTAGAACCATTTGATGATAAAACTTCCGAAACAACACGAATTGTATATGGAAACTCTTCTTGTGATGGAATAACTGGTGCTAAAGCTCTTTCTGCTAAAGCTCCATGTCCAATTTCTCTTCTGCCAGGTCCTCTAGAAGGTTTTGCTTCTCCAACACTATATGGTGGGAAATTATAATGGTGTATATATCTTTTCTCTGTTTCTTCATCTAATCCATCTAATTCTTGCTCATCAGCCACCGTTCCTAATGTTACAACAGATAATACTTGAGTTTGACCTCTTGAGAATAATGCACTACCATGTACTCTTGGTAAAATATCAACTTCAGCAGAAAGTGGTCTAATTTCATCAATTGCTCTTCCATCAACTCTTTTATGCTCTTCTAATACCATATAGCGAACAGTCTTTTTCTCTAGTTTGTACATAGCATCTCCAAGTTGTTTTACTCTCTCTTCATAATCATCTGGATATTTTTCTTGTAAATAATTAGCTACTTCTTCATTTAATTTTTCTAAATTTTCTTCACGAATTGTCTTATCTTTCTCTTGCAACGCTTCATACATCTTGTCTTTAGCATAAGCAGAAACTTCTTCATAAAAATCATGTTCTACTTCACAAGAATCATAAGTAAACTTTGGTTTACCTACTTCTTTTTGCATCTCTTCAATAAACATAGCTACTTTTTTAATTTCTTCATGACCTCTAGCAATCGCTTCTAACATAACATCTTCTGGAATTTCATCTGCACCAGCTTCAATCATAGAAACTTTTTCTTTCGTACCAGCAACAGTCAAATTCAAACGATTTCTACTTCTTTGCTCTAATGTAGGATTAATCACAATTTCACCATCAACATAACCAACACTAACCGCTGCAGTTGGTCCATTAAATGGAATATCAGATATACTAAGCGCTGCTGAAGTACCAATTTGTGCTGCAACTTCTGGTGAACAATCAGGATCAACTGATAAAACAAGTGCATTCACACAAACATCATTTCTTAAATCTTTTGGAAATAAAGGACGAATTGGTCTATCAATTGCCCTAGCAACCAAAATTGCTTTATCACTTGGTTTTCCTTCTCTCTTCACAAAACTTCCAGGAATTTTTCCTACAGAATATAATCTTTCCTCATAATCTACAGATAATGGGAAGAAGTCAATTCCATCTCTTGGAGCCTTAGAAGCCGTTACATTTACTAAAACTGTTGTATCACCATATCGAACCAAAACGCTTCCATTTGCTAATCCTGACATTTTCCCTGTTTCTAACGTTAAATTTCTCCCTGCTAATTCCATTGAATAACTTTTATACATTTTCTTCTCCTTCTGGGCATTGCCCGTTCATTGTATTTTGATGATATTATTCCATCAAAAGAAATGGCATTCCATTTCCAAGAGAGAAACTATTTTTAGTAGTTGTAATCTCTATTAGCAATTTCTTGTTAACACAGATTACACCTACGGTATAAAATAGTTTCTCTATTTTAGCAAAAGCGTCCCGCCGTTTGACTAAGTATTTTTCGTCTATACGGCGAGACGCCGCTAACATACGACATCTTTAGGATATCCTATTTTCTTAATCCTAATGCATCAATTAGGTTACGATATCTTTCAATATCGGTTTCTTCCAAATATTTTAGAAGTCCTCTTCTTTGACCAACCATTTTGAATAATCCTCTTCTAGAATGATTATCCTTTTTATGAGTTTTCAAATGTTCTGTTAAGTGGTTAATTCTTTCTGTTAAAAGAGCTACTTGAACTTCTGGAGAACCAGTATCTCCTTCATGTGTTTGGAATTTTGCAATAATTTCTTGTTTTTTTGCTGTATCCATCATTCCACCTCCTTTAATTCTAATAAATCGCCTTTCACCTAGACTAAGAGGAGTAATATCCTTAGTCCACGTCAAGGTTCAAGAGAGATTATACTACAACCAAGCCACAATTGCAATAGAAAATTTATATAAAGTGAGAGCCCAGTTGTGCTTACTCTTGTTTAAATTTCTATCACAATGACAAAAAATCAAATTTATTTTACAACAACAACACGAAAACTAGTTCCATAAAGTTGTCCTCCATAATGGCTACCAAAATAGAACAAGCCCGCATCCGCGCCATTCGCAAAACCGTTACCACGGAAAAAAAATACGAACGCAGCATATGGGAAATTATACGAAGTATCATTATTCCAAGCCGACCCGACGCGAACCAGCTGTGGACATTTCATAAATGGCATCACCAAACTTATCGGCATTTGCTATGTAATTAGTGCTAGGAGCATCGTTTT
>CANQLS010000045.1 GCA_947624765.1 uncultured Clostridia bacterium | reverse complement strand
AACAAAAAGCAAAAGCATTTTATGGTGTACTTGAATCACAATTTAGAAAATACTTTGAAGAAGCTTCTAGAAGAAAAGGTGTTACAGGTACAAACTTACTTCAAATATTAGAAAGTAGATTAGATAATGTAGTTTATAGATTAGGACTAGCTACATCAAGAGGTCAAGCAAGACAATTAGTTAGACATGGACATTTTACAGTAAATGGAGTAAAAGTTAATATTCCATCATACTTAGTAAAAATTGGAGATGTAATTAAAGTAAAAGAAAATAGTGCTAATAGCGAAATATTTAAACAAATTGTAGAAGCAAACGAAAATGGAAGACCTGTTCCAGCATGGTTAGAAGCCGATTTAGGAAACAGAACAGGTAAAGTAGTAGCTGTTCCAACAAGAGAAGAAATCGATTTACCAGTACAAGAACAATTAATCGTTGAGTTGTATTCTAAATAGAAATAGTTAAAATGTAATAAAAATTAAAATATTTAGGAGGTTATAGAATGATTGAATTCGAAAAGCCAAAAATCGAGTGTTTGAAGTTGGACAATGATAATATGTATGCAAAATTTGTTTGTGAACCTTTGGAGAGAGGATATGGTATTACTCTAGGAAATTCTTTGCGTAGAATACTATTGTCATCTTTACCTGGTGCAGCAATAACAAGTATTAAAGTAGATGGCGTTCAACATGAATTTACAACGATACCTAATATAGTGGAAGATGTAGTAGAAATCATTTTAAATTTGAAAGAAGTTCGTTTAAAAATACATGATAATGAAGAAAAACTTCTAAGAATTGATGTTGATGAAGCACGCGAAGTAACTGCTGGTGATATTGTTGGTGATAGTAATGTAGAGATTTTGAATCCAGACTTACATATTGCTACTATTGCAGAAGGCGGAAATTTACATATGGAATTAACTGCAAATCGTGGCAGAGGATATAATCCATCTGTTAAGAATAAACAGGCAAATCAACCAATCGGTGTGATTGCGATTGATTCTATTTATACACCTGTTAAAAAAGTTAATTTCTATGTAGAAAATACAAGAGTTGGTCAAATAACAGATTATGATAAATTAACAATTGAATTATGGACAGATGGTAGTTTACTACCACATGAAGCATTAAGCTTAGCAGCAAAAGTAATGACAGAACATTTAGATTTATTCATTGATTTGTCAGAAGCTACTAGAAATACAGAAATTATGGTAGAAAAAGAAGAATCTAAGAAAGAAAAAGTATTAGAAATGACAATTGAAGAATTAGATTTATCTGTTAGATCATATAATTGCTTAAAAAGAGCATCTATCACTACTGTTGAAGATTTAACAAATAAGACAGAAGATGAGATGATGAAGGTTAGAAATTTAGGTAGAAAATCTTTAGAAGAAGTAACAAATAAATTACATTCTTTAGGATTGGATTTTGCTCCTAACGAAGATTAGAACAAAAGGAAGGTGAAATAAAGTGGCTGAAAATAGAAAGCTTGGAAGAACAGCAGATCATAGAGTTGCAATGCTTAAAAATCAAGTAACTAGTTTGATTTGGCATGGACAAATTATTACAACAGAGCAAAAAGCAAAAGAAGTAAAAAGTATAGCAGATAGCTTAATTGCTTTAGCTGTAAAAGAAAAGGATAATTTTGAAACTGTTGAAGTTAAAAAATCAAAAGCAAAATTAGATGAAAAAGGAAATAAAGTAACAGAGAAAGCTACTAGCAAAAATGGAAAAACATTTTATAAGGTAGTAAGAGAAGAAGTAACAGAATCTGTTAAGAAAGATTTACCATCAAGACTTGCTGCAAGAAGAAAGATTATGAGAAATATTAATAAGGTAAAAGATGAAAAAGGAAATAGCATTGATTTACCAGGAAAAATGTTTGGTGAACTAGCTGAAAAATATGCCGATAGAAAAGGTGGATATACAAGAATTATTAAGTTAGGTAAAAGAAGAGGAGATGCTGCTGAAGAAGTAGTACTTCAATTAGTTTAGTTCGCAAAAATATGAATAAGAAACAGGTTGCAATATACCTGTTTTTTTATGCGAATTTCCAAATATTTCATATAATAAGTTATACGAAACGATATACTTTTAAAAAGAAGAATGCTATAATTTTATTAGTACTTAGAATTTATGAACATTTTTTTGTACAAGAGAAAAAATCAGAAAGGAAGAGGTAAATGAGGGGAAAATTTTTAATTTCAATTTTATTGCTATCTTTAATGATATTTTTGTTAGGTGGTAGCATTTTTGCAGTTGAGGCTACTATAACAAAATCTATGTTAAATTTAGCTCCTAGACTTACAAAATATTTTTACAGAGTTGGAGAGAATTTACAAATAACTTTAACTGGTACAGTTACAACAGAAAAACCAGTAAGACTAAAATTTGTTGTTACATTTTATGAATCAGAAAGTGAGAAATCAGAAGAACAGATTTGTGAAATTAAACAAGAAAATTTAACAGATGTAGAAGAACACAAGGTTTCAATTGGTCCTTATAATTTTAATTCTATAAAGATAACAGAAATTAGCCAAGACAGACTTAGCTTTGCAAATTTACAAGTTTATGAAGTTGTCAATGATGAGGTTGAACAAAAAGAAAAAGCTATTTTTATTGATAGTATAAGAGTTAACCCATCTATTTCTTTGATTAAAGATGAAAAACCAAATCCACCTGTAATAGAAGTTTATAGAAAAAGCGACACAAATAAAGAAAACGATATTAGAGATATGTGGATTAATGATAAAGATGGTGCAACTGTTGTTTTGAACATTTATCCAAACATTACATATAGCGAAATTACAGATTATAGGTATACTTTATCGGGAGCTACAACACAAGAAGAAGAGCAAGTTGTACCTGTAGAATCACATATAGAAAAATGTGAATTTACTATTACAAATGAAGGCATTACAGAAGTAAAGGCACGTATTAAAGATAAAACAGAAACATTTAGTGATTATATAGACGAAGAAGTAAAAATTGATTTCACAGCTCCAACAATTACAATTGAGCCTAATGGTTCTAGCGGTATATTTGTTGCTGGCAGTTCAAAGCCTAAGATTAATGTAGTAGATCAACATTCAGGAGTAGATGCAAGTACTCTTAAATATTTTTGGTCAACCACTTCACATGAAGAGTTAAATGAGGAATTATTTACTACAGAAAACGCTAAAGAGTTTATACATGAAGAAGAAATTAGCGAAATACCAACAGGAATTTCTGGAACTTATTATTTATATGTAATGGCAAAAGATAAAGCTGGAAATGTTGCTTTCGAAAAGAGCAATGCATATTTAATTGATGAAGTTGCTCCTACAGTTAGCTTTGACAAAGACGGAAATGACGATTATGAAAAATTAGATGAATTAAGTGTTACAGTTACAGTTAAAGATGAAAACGGTTCTGGAGTAAAGACTAGTGCATTGAAATATTTATGGGAAGAAGGCAATAAGTCTTTAGAAAAAAGTCCAGAAGATTTTTCAGATACATTTACATCTGATACTCCTATTACAAAAAGTATTGGTAGTGATGTAGAAACTACATATTATTTATGGATTTATGCAGAAGATGATGTTGGAAATGCTACTATTACTTGCACAGAAAAAGGCTTTAAAGTTGATAATAAAGCTCCAACAATATTAACAAGTTCAGAGAATAATGGCTCTTACGAACATGATAAAACAGTTACTGTAACTTTTGAAGATGATGCTAGTGGATTAGATACTGAAACTTTAAAATATTTATGGGATGAGTCAGAAACTACTCAAGACGAAAATGGTTTTGAAGAATTAGTAGCAACAAGTTCTACATTAAATTTATTTGAGGCTAACGTTGTTACACCAAATAAAGACGGAATTTATTATTTACATTTAGTTGGTCAAGATAAACTAGGTAATAAAGTTACATTAGATCGTGGACCATATTATATTGATGTTACTAACCCTGTAGTTACTTTTAATCCAGATACAAATGCTAACGAATTAACAACTAAAGTTCCAACAGTTAATGTGCAAGATAAATCTACAGTTAAAGTATATTATAAGTGGGTAACAACTGGAAGTGAAGCACCAAATAAGACTGAGATAGTAACACCACTTGATGAAAATGGTGTTCAACCAGAAATTACTAATGGAAATTATACCTTATATATATATGCAGTAGATGAAGCAGGTAATGAAACAATTGCAAATAGTGGAGATTTTGAAATTAATACTGATATACCTAATGTTCCATCTATCTTAGCATTAAATAATGATGAACAACATTCAGAAATACCAAATGGCGGTTCAACTAATGGAAATGTTAATTTTGAATTTACTGTTTCTGATACAGATAAATCAAATATTAAAGAAATTTCTGTTGATATAACAAAAGATGAACAACCACAAGATACACAACATATTAAAGTAAATGAAGCTGGAAAGTATGTATTAACATTAAGTGAAGCAGGAGAATATACAATAAAAGTAAAAGCTGTAAGCAATCATGGCGAAAGTTCTGCAGAAGTTGAATTTAGTGTTACAATAGATAATACTGCTCCAGTTCCACCAACAGATGTTGAAATAAAGACTGCTACATCACAAGCAACTGTTAATAATCATGATGTTGTACATGAAAGTGTAAGTATAAAAAATTCAGAATCTTCTATTACTATAGAAATTTATCAAAAGAATGTTACAATGCATTCTACGAT
The DNA here is from genome assembly GCA_947624765.1 of uncultured Clostridia bacterium. Taxonomy (GTDB): domain Bacteria; phylum Bacillota; class Clostridia; order TANB77; family UBA1234; genus RGIG4465. The sequence goes on along the minus strand of CANQLS010000045.1, from coordinate 4,953 downwards.
TAGCCTACTAAGTATAGATAAACAAGGTGAGGATAGAACAGAAGATTTCAGAACAGATGATGGATTCCTTATAACAGAAGTAGGTGTATATGATATTTATATAACAAAATCAGAAAGTGAAAAAACATCAACAATTGTAGAGCATATTACCATTGAAGATAGCGAGGCTCCAAAGTTTGCAAATAAAGAAGTATCAAAAGATGTTGATGAAAATCAAACATTAACAGATTCTGTAGAAGCAACAGATAATCTAAAAGTTACTTCATATAAAGTTAAGAAAAATCCTTCACATGGCACATTAGAATTAAATGAAATTACTGGCGAATATATTTACAAGGCAACTTCATATAGTGCTGGTGCTACGGATAGTTTTGAAATTATAGCAGTTGATAAAGCAGGTAATGAATCTGAAGCAGTAAAAGTAACTGTAAAAATTAGAAAAGTATTGACAGTAGAAGATTGTATTACTGAAGCTAATAAGAATTTTACAATTAATGAAAATACATCTAAGACTGTAGAATTATCTGATAAAGACAAAAATGGTGTTAAATTAACATATACAGTTTTGGAAGAAGCTTTACATGGTAAAGTAGAAGTTTCTGAAAATAGTGTAGTATATACTCCAGAAAAAGATTATACAGGTAAAGATAGTTTTAAAGTAAAAGTAAGCAATGGAGTAGATCCAGACATAAAGATTGATTTTGCAGTAACTATTAAAGCAGTTACTACTGGCGGAGGAACAGGTGCTGGTGGCGGTTCTGGAGCTGGCGGTGGCGGAAGTTCAAAAGATGAAAAGTTTGAAATAACTGTTACTGTTGGAGCAAACGGAAAAGTTTCACCAAATGGAAAAGTAGAAGTTGCTGAAAATGAAAATCAAAAATTTACTATTACACCTGATAAAGATTATGTTGTTGCAGATGTTTTAGTAGACGGTAAAAGCGTTGGAGCAGTTACAGAATATACTTTTGAAAAAGTAAATAAAAATCATACTTTAGAAGTTACATTTAAGTTAGCAGACGAACCATCTGCTTTGTATGATGACGTTGATAATGATACTTGGTACTATGATGCAGTTAAATTTGTAACAGAGAAAAAACTAATGAATGGAACTGCTACAAACATATTTGCACCTGAATTATCTATAACAAGAGGAATGATGGCAACTGTATTATATAGATTAGCTGGTGCAACAACTACTGCAAATTCTACTTTCGCTGATGTATCTAAAGATAGTTATTATTCTAACGCGATTGCTTGGGCAGCAGAATATGGAATTGTAAATGGCGTAGGAAATAATTTATTTGAACCAGATAGAGAAATTAGTAGAGAAGAAATAGCAACAATGATGGCAAGATATATTAAAAACATGAAAGTAAATATCCCGTCATCTGGTGTAGAATTTGCAGAATATGAAGATGCTAAATCTATTTCAGATTATGCAGTAGAAAATGTAAAATTAATGAGAACATTAGGCTTAATGCAAGGAAAAAATGAAAATAATTTTGACTCAAAAGGTTTAGCAACTAGAGCTGAAATTGCAACAATATTAATGAGATTTGTTACAAAAACAACAAAATAGAAAAGTTTAATAAAACAAGAATAGTTTCAAAAACTATTCTTGTTTTGTCATGTATGCATATATATTGTAATATGAGAAAAAGTGTATGGTTTGTTTTATCGGTGCTAATGATAACAATTTATGGACTTATGAATGTAAGCTTTGATTGTGATAATGCAATTCCTGTTTCTTATATTAAAGTAAATTCTTCGGAAAAAATTGCGTATTTAACATTTGATGATGGACCAACAAAACGAGTAACACCAAAGATATTAGATATTTTATCAGAATATGATATACAAGCTTCTTTTTTTGTTATTGGTTCACGTGCAGAAAAATATCCAGAATTAATTCAAAGAGAATATGATGAAGGACATTTTATTGGAAATCATACATATTCGCATAATAACAGTAAAATTTATTCTTCTAAAAATTCTTTTTTAGAAGAAGTACAGAAAACAGATGAGATATTAGCTGAGATATTGGAAATACCTAATTTTTCTTGTAAGATTTTTAGATTTCCAAATGGTTCAACAAGTCCTTCTTATCATTCACAAAAAGAAAAATGTTTTAACTATTTAAAAGAAATTGATTATAGCTATATTGATTGGAATGCATTAAATAATGACGGTATAAAGAAATATAGTCATTATCAATTAATGCAGAACTTGAAAAAAACAGTAGAAGGAAAAGGAAGTATCATTGTTTTAATGCATGATTCGGGTGATGTAAATAAAACTTATGATGTATTAGAAGATTCGATTAACTTTTTGCGTGAAGATGGTTATGAATTTAGGACATTGCATGATTTCGTTACACAATAATGTGGTGAAAAATATTTGAATTGTAATAAGGGTATGCTATAATTAATGTAAGGGGGAGAGAAAAATGTGGATTTATATTCTTATTGCAATATTAGTAGTAATTTTTGTATATGTTTTTATTTTGTATAATAGTCTTGTTAGATTGAATAATATGGTAAAAGAAGCTTTCTCTACCATGGATGTTTATTTGAAAAAAAGATGGGATTTAGTGCCTAATATTGTAGAAGTTGTAAAGGGATATGCAACGCATGAAAATAATACGTTGCAGGAAATAGCAAGGTTAAGAAGCGGAAGTTATGAAAATATGTCATACGAAGACAAATTAAAAACTAATGAAAAAATAGCGAAAGATATTGCTAGTATTATGGTGGTAGCAGAGAATTATCCTGAATTGAAATCAAATCAAAATTTCCAAGAGCTAAGTGAACAATTAATAAAAGTAGAGGAAGATATTGCAAATGCAAGGAAATATTATAATGGAGTTATAAAAATGTTTAATAATCAAGTAGAAATGTTTCCTAATAATATTTTTGCAACTATGTTTGGATATAGACCAAAAAATATGTTTGAAGCAGAAAAAGAAGCAAGAGATAGTGTAGAAGTAGATTTCAATAAGGAGTAAGAACAAATGAAAAAATATAAACAATTATTATTTATTCTATCAATTATGATTTTTATATTTTCTTTTAATGTACATAGAATTTATGCTGATGAAGAATTAACTCCTAGTAATATAAAATCATACAATTTTTATGACTATGTCATTGATAGTTATGATGTACATATGATTGTAAATGAAGATAACACATTTGACATTACAGAAACAATCACTGCATATTTTAATAAGGCAAGACATGGAATTATTAGAAGCATTCCATTAAAAAATACAGTAGAAAGATTAGATGGAACGACGTCGAAGAATATTGCCTATGTAAAGGATGTATCTGTAAATAATGAGTACACAATATTAAAGCAAAATGACCGTTATGAAATACAGATAGGTTCTGCAAATCGTACAGTAAAAGGTAAACAAACTTATGTAATAAATTATCAATATGGTATTGGAAATGATCCATCAAAAGAATATGACGAATTATATTTCAATATCATCGGCAATGAATGGGATACGGTAATTGGAAATATTACTTTTACGATAGAAATGCCAAAAGAATTTGATGAAAGTAAATTAGGATTTTCAGCAGAAAATGTTGGTTCAACAAATTCAGAAAACATTTCTTATATAGTAGATGGCACAAAAATAACGGGAAGTTATCAAGGAATTTTAAGACCTGGACAAGCCTTAACAGTAAGGTGCGAACTAACAGAAGGATATTTTACAAAATCGCTTTGGAATCGTTTCCTTTTGTTTTGGTATGAAAATTATACCATTATTTTACCGCTTATTTCACTTATCATATGTGTAGGACTGTTGATAAGAGACAAATTGAAATATCCAATTGTAAAAACAGTTGAGTTTTATCCACCAGAGGGATTAAATAGTCTATATGTAGGTTTTTTATATCATAAAAAAGCAAAAGCAAAAGATGTCGTGTCTCTATTGGTTTATTTAGCAAATAAAGGGTATTTGAAGATTAGAAAAGAAGTCAATAATAATTTTTTGTTTATTAAATTAAAAGATTATAATGGTAATGATGAAAATGAAAGACTTTTTTTAAAAGGACTTTTTAAAAAAGGAAAAATCGTTACTTGTAAAGATTTATATAATGAATTTTATATAACAGAAGAAAAAATAATTTCTAGAATTAACAAAGAAGAGAATCACAGTAAAATTTTTGGAAGTAACAAGCAAATTTTGATTACGAGCCTAGTCTTATTTTTAATTTTTTTAGTGATTATTTGTTCTATGGATGAAGATATAATAAAAGCAAGTGGATTGATACTTTTTCCTATTATTGAGTATTGTTTGGTGAAGGGATTCTATTTGCGTTTTGATATGGATATTGCACTAAAAAATTTATTTTTTTGTTTATTATGTTTTGCTGGAATAGTCCTTTTACCTAAGATATTAATTCCTTTATTAAATGGTGAAGCATTTTCAAAAGTATTGCCAATAGGAACTTACATTTTGACGATAGCATTTTTAGGAACTATAATACCAGTTAAATCGCAACAAGCTAGAAATCTATTAGGCAAGGTGCTTGGTTTTAAAAACTTCTTGAAAATAGCTAGAAAAGAGGAATTAGAGGACATGGTAATGCAAAATCCGAATTATTTTTATGATATTTTACCATATGCGTATGTATTAGGTGTTTCAAACAAATGGATAAAAAAATTTGAAATCATATCAATGAAAGAGCCAGAATGGAGCGATAGTAATACTTTTAGTGTTGGAGATAGTAGACGATTATATTCATCATCATCTCGAGCTATGAGATTTGGAAGTGGTATTGCTTCATCATCTAAAAGTTCATCTAGTAGTAGCTCATATGGTAGAAGTTCATATAGTAGTTCATATAGTAGTAGCTCATCTAGTAGTCATTCATCAGGTGGTGGTTCGTCAGGCAGGGGCTCCGGCGGCGGAGGCGGAAGATCATGGTAATTAAAAAATTA